>JALSPC010000140.1 GCA_026986155.1 bacterium | reverse complement strand
CCCCAGGAGCCGCTCCTTCGCCCGCTTGCCGACCCGCTCGGAAAGGGTGGAAAAGCCCAGCCGTCCCGCGGGGAAAAACCAGATGTTTCCCCCGGGGCGGTCCAGGTGTCCGGTAATGGCCATGAGGATGGGAAGCGCCATGGCAAAGGTTCGCAGGTCCTCCTTCTGCGGCGCCTCCGAGACACGGATGCAGGCCCGTTTCGCAGTGGCGTAACGCCGCGCGAGCCCGGTAATGGCCTCCGCGGAAAGACCCGTAATCTTGGACGCCCACTGGGGCGTGTAAGGCGTAACGTGTTCGGTTAGCTCCTCGAAGCCGTCGCACCACCGGGAGACGAAGGCGTGGTCCACCAGGTTCTCCCGGATGATCACGTGGATCATGGCCAGCGCGAGGGCCCCGTCCGTCCCGGACCGGACGGGAAGCCACCGGGTAGCCCGCCCGTTGGCGCCTAGGGCGATGAACTGGGGATTGATAATCACCAGCTCCGCGCCCCTTTCCAGGCGCGAAAGGATCTTGCGCGGCACGCTCCGCAGGTTGGTGTCCAGGGTCTCCACGCCCCCGCGCGCGGCGCCTCCCGTGCCGCCCCCGGTGAACCACTCGATGATGAGATCCGCGTTGTCGTAGTCCGGTCTCGGGTAGGTGGGCCCGCCGATCACCTGCCGGTAATACATCAACTGGGGGGAATAGCAGACGAAAGGGCCCCAGTTGCTGAAGGTGATGGACCCCAGGGCGTGCATGAAACGCATCCAGAGGAAGTGATGAATCCCCGCCCAGCTCGACGACTGCCCCTTGCTGAAGACGAGGGTTTCGGGCCCGAAGTCGTCCCGGATTTCCATGATCCTTTCCGCCGTGACCTTCAGCGCCTCGTCCCAGGAAATCTCCCGGAAATCGCCGGATCCGCGCGCCCCCGTCCGCACCAGGGGGGTCTTCAGGCGACTCTCGTTGTAAACCCACTGCGCGGCGGCCTGTCCCTTGGCGCACAGGCCGCCCCGGTTCAGGGGATGGCGGGGATTGCCCTCCACCCGCGTGAAGCGTCCCCCCTCCACGTGCGCCAGGATGCCGCAGTTGTAACCCCCGTAGGAGCAACCGTGACACATGGTTGGAACGATTTTTTTACCCATTCTATTCTCCGTTTCTCATTGTCTCCACGGGTTCGATGACGCCGGCCATCGCCTTTTCGATGATGCGCCGCACCGGTTTGGAAAGGGGTACTTTCCGCAACTGGTCGGCCGTCACCCATCGAGCGTCCGACGCGTCCGTGCCGGGAGCAAGTGTCCCCCCTTCAACCCGGCAGAGATAATCCAGGAGGACATAATGATACGCCACGCGGCCCTCGGCGTCGCGGATGATCCGGTCCCCCACCGCCACCAGGTCCCCCACGGAGACCTTGAGGCCCGTTTCTTCCTCCACCTCCCGGGCCACGGCCTCCTTCAGGGACTCCCCCACCTCCACGAGCCCTCCGGGAAGATTCCACTGCCCCTTGCCCGGGGATTTGCCCCGCCGGATCAGCAGGATCCGTTTACCCTCCATCACTACCCCCGCCACCCCCACGAGGGGCGCCGGGGGGTATCGTCTCTCTATTCCCGGCACGTCGCCCTCATTATAGCGGAATAGCGGGCAAAACGAAATTTAAACATACTGTTTTCATCTTTTTCCCACCCCGCTATTGACACGCTTTACTCTTTCGTTTAAAAACTTTAGAAATAATTAAGTTTTCAAGGAGGACTTTATGGCATTGCTCCCCGAAGTCAAGAAACACTACGGCAAGCAGAAGCTGTTTATCGACGGTGAATGGATAGACTCCAAGTCGGAGCTTATTCACGAAAACACCAATCCCGCCACGGACGAGGTCATTTCGGAGTTTCCCACCGCCACCAAGGAAGAGGCGCGCGCGGCCGTCGCGGCGGCCGGCGAGGCCTTCAAGACCTGGCGGGATGTCTCCCTTCGGGACCGGGCCCTCATCCTGTTCAACCTGCGCGCCAAGCTGGAGGAACATTTCGACGAATTGACCCGCATCCTCACCCAGGATCACGGCCGGACTATCGGCGAGGCGCGGGGTTCGGTCCGGCGGGTGATCGAGAACGTGGAGTCGGCCTGCAGCGCCCTCTACGGGATGCCCAAGTGGAATGAGCAAATCAATCAGGTCGCCAACGGCATCGACCAGGCCCTCATCTGGGAACCCCTCGGCCCCTTTCTCATCGTGACGCCGGGGAACATCCCCATGCACGCGTGGTCCTCCTTCGTTCCTTACGCCATGGCCGCCGGGTGCACCGTGGTGGTCAGCCCGAGCCGCCAGGATCCCGTCGCGGCGGAGGCCATCTGCAAGGTGGCCCAGGAGGCGGGATTCCCGAAGGGGGTCATCAATCTCATCCACGGGGGACGCGAAATCAACAAGGAAGTCCTCTCCCAGCCGGAGATCAAGGGTGTGGGATTCATCGGATCCAACCGGGCGGGGCACGACCTCTTCGAGATGTGCGGCAGGCTGAAAAAGACCTCCTCCATCAACGGCAACGGGAAGAACCACGTGGTCATCATGCCCGACGCGGACCTGGACCAGACGGCCCAGTGGCTCCTGCGGGCCTGTTTCGGGATGACGGGGCAGCGGTGCCTCGGCGCGGACAACATCATCGTCATCGGGGACATCTACGACGAGATGAGGGAAAAGTTCAAGCAGGCCGCCATGGGCATGAAACTGGGTTACGGGTTGGACGAAGATACCACCCTGGGACCCCTCGCGACCCGCGCCGGCAAGGAAAAAGTGGAACGATGGATTGAGGGCGCTCTGAATGACGGAATGAAGATCGTCCTGGACGGGCGGAACCCCAAGGTTGAAGGGTATCCCAACGGCTACTTCCTGGCCCCAACCATCCTCGAGGACGCCGACGTGGACATGCCATCCGCCAAGGAAGAGGCCTTTGGCCCCGTGGCGGCGCTTATCCGGGGAAGCAGCCTGGACGAGGCCATCGAGTGGATCAACACCAAGACCAACCTGGGACATTCCGCCTGCATCATGACGCAGGATGCCAAGAAGGCCCGCCGGTTCATCCGGGAGGTCAACACGGGCAACGTGGCCGTGAACGTGGCCGTGGCCCAGCCCTACGCCTTCTTCCCCCTGGGATCCCGCCGGGAGTCGTTCGTGGGAACGGCCAAGTCCCGCATGGCCTCCATGCGTATGTTCATGGACGAAAAGCTGGTCATCTCCCGCTGGGTCTGAGGACGCTAATTCAAATGCGAGGCCCTGCCTTGACAGGCGGGGCCTTTCTCGTCTAAAAGGAAAAACCATGAAACTTGACCACGTGGCGCTCATCGTCTCCGATATGGAGACGTCCCTCGACTTCTACACCCGTTTCCTGGGACTTGAAATCAAGAGGGAATTCGAGCTTAGCGAAGAGGAATCGGAAAACCTGTTCGACGTGGCCTCTCCGGCCCGCGCCGTCCAACTCCTCATGGACACCGGCATGCTCGAACTCTTCGAATTTCGGCGAGGGGTTGAAACACGGCCTGCCGGATCCCCCCTTGTGAACGGCCTGTTTCACTATGCCCTGCGGGTTGGCCAGCCTATCGAGGCCTTCATCGAGCGTGCGCGAAAGGTGCACGTTCCGGTCTATTCCATTGTCCGGGGAGGAAAGACCATCTACTTCATCCAGGATCCGGACGGGGTCTTCATCGAGGTCAAGACATGAGCTGGGTCGATCTCCATTCCCACAGCACCGTCTCGGACGGCAGTTTCCCGCCGGAGGCGGTGGTCCGCATGGCCGCCAACGCGGGGCTGGACGCCCTGGCCCTGACCGACCACGACAACATCGGCGGCGTGGCGGCCGCCCTGAAGACCGGGCGGTTGGAAGGCATCCTTGTGGTCCCCGGCGTGGAGATCAGCGCGGAATTTCAGCGGGGCACCTGCCACATTCTCGGCTACTTCTTCGACCCGTCGGACGCGGCCCTGCGGGAAAAACTCGACACCCTGCAGCGGGCCCGCGCAGAGCGGAACCCCAAGATCGCCATGAAACTCCAAAACCTGGGCATCGACATCACCTACAAGGAGGTCCAGGCGGTCGCGGGCTCCGAGCAGGTGGGACGCCCACACTTCGCGCGGGTTCTCATGGACAAGGGAATCGTCAAGGACTTCAACGAGGCCTTCGACCGTTTTTTGGGAAAGGACAAGGCGGCCTACGTGGACAAGTTCCGCTACCGGCCCGAGGAGGCCTTCGCCATGATTCAGGGTGCGGGAGGGGTGGCAGTCCTCGCCCACCCCTACACGCTGAACCTGTCCGACGAAGAACTCGCCGCCCTGCTGAAGCAATGGGTTGAATGGGGGTTGAAGGGAATGGAGGTCTTCTACCCCGACCACACGGAGGAAATGATCGCGCGCTACGAACGCATCGCCGACACCCTCGGCCTCATCAAGACCGGCGGGTCTGACTTTCACGGCAACAACAAGGAAGGCAGCGTCCTGGGAGACTGCGGGCCCCGCGGCTGCCCCTCGATGGACGTGGTGAAACAGCTCAAACAGGCCCCCTGAAACCTCAAATCAAGGCGTTGTCACGGTAATACTTGGTCTCCTTGACCGTTAGGTCCTAGAGGAGGATTCCCAACCCTGTCGGGAAACGCCCGAGGCTACTTCGCGACCAGCATCTTAACGATGTGCCCCTTATCCGTATGCTCCCACTCCACGGTAACCCATTCACCCTCATGAAAGTCACTCAGAGAGGCCTTCCCGCCCCCCTTTTTCAGGACGGCGTCCGGGGATAGGGGACCGGCCACACGAAAGATCTTCTTCTTCCCGATGGGGACATCCACCACCACCGTGTTGTAGTCAAGGTCGACGGCGATGATCTTTCCTTTCATCTTGTAGATCTTCGCGGCCGCCGCCATGCCGGGAGCGGCGAAGGCGCCCATGAATGTCAGGACAATGAAGAATATCAAAGCCTTTTTCCCATGACTGAGCGTTTTCATAACTATCCCTCCTTCATGGCCTTTTTTTAGAAATATAATCAGATTTATCGGGATAGCAAGGGAGGAATTTCCGAAAGGCGTTCCCGCGTCGTGATTGACGCCGGGGGCCTTTTTTGTTAGGTTCGGCGGGCAAGGGAGGACGTATGGGAAAGACGAATCACGCTGCTGTCGCGCTGGAGGATGGTAGCGTTTTTTATGGCGCCGGTTTCGGGGCGAGGGGCACGGTTTCCGGGGAGATCGTCTTCAATACCAGCATGACAGGCTACCAGGAGATCCTCACCGACCCCTCCTACAAAGGCCAGATTGTCACCATGACCTATCCCCTCATCGGCAATGTCGGGGTCAATCCGGAGGACATGGAATCGAACAGCCCCCAGGTTGAAGGATTCATCGTGCGGGAGGTAAGCCGCGTCGCCAGCAACTACCGGAGCCGGGAGGACCTGGGGTCCTTCATGGAACGCCACGGCATCGTGGGAATTGAGGGTGTGGACACCCGGGCCATCACGAAACTCTTGAGGGTCAAGGGGGCCCTCAACGGGGTCATCTCCACTGTGGAGCTGGACCGGGAAAGGCTCGTGGAGATGGCGAAGGCCTGCCCCGGCCTGGTGGGACAAGACCTGGTCAAAGAGGTGACCTGCGAAAGGCCCTACGAATGGACCGAGACGAGTCCCTGGGTGGAAGAGACCCTTCACCACCTGAAAATCAAGCCCCAGCCGGAGTTTCACATCGTGGCCATCGATTGTGGGGTGAAGTGGAATATCCTGCGCATCATGAAGACCTTGGGGGCGCGGGTGACGGTGGTCCCCGCCCGCGCGGGCGCCGAAGAGATCCTGGGGCTTGGGCCGGACGGTGTCTTTATTTCCAACGGTCCCGGCGACCCCCAGGGGGCACCCTACGTGGCGGAAACGGTCCGGGCGCTGCTTGGCAAGCGTCCCATCTTCGGCATCTGCCTGGGCCACCAGATCCTTGGGCTTGCCCTGGGCGGCACGACCTACAAGCTGAAGTTCGGCCACCACGGCGGCAACCAGCCCGTCATGGACCTGACGAAAGGGACCGTGGCCATCACGGCCCAGAACCACGGGTTCTGCGTGGACGAAAAGAGCTTGCCGGGAGAGGAGGTCGCCCTGACCCACATCAACCTCAACGACCGGACCCCGGAGGGGATGCGCCACAGGCGCCTGCCCGCCTTCTCCGTCCAGTATCACCCGGAGAACTCCCCCGGCCCCCACGACGCGATACGCCATTTCCTGGAGTTCTTTGAGAGGATGGAGAGGTAGGCTGAAGGGCGGCCGCTTCCTGCCTGTGCGGGCAAACCGCACGCAGACAGGCGCGGCCTTGTAGGTATTCGTCTGAAGGTCGGGGCTGGCGCCCCTTGAAGGTAAAAGGTAGAAGGGCGGGTCAAGATGTTCAATGTTCAAGGTTCGATGCTGTGAGACGTGATGTGTTTTACTTGTTACGGTATTAGTCTGAAGGTCGGGGCTTCGCCCCTTGAAGGTAGAAGTCTGAAGGGCGACCGCTTCGCGGTCTTGAAGTCTGAAGTCCGAAGGGTTTTTACTTCAGTCTTCAGACTTCAGTCTTCAGCCTAATAAACAAAGGAAGATCAATGCCCAAGCGGACGGATATCCAGAAGATCATGATCATCGGCTCGGGGCCGATCGTCATCAGCCAGGCGTGCGAGTTCGACTATTCGGGGACCCAGGCCTGTAAGGCCCTGCGGGAAGAGGGTTACGAGGTGGTTCTGGTGAACAGCAATCCCGCCACCATCATGACCGACCCGGAGATGGCCGACCGGACCTACATCGAGCCCCTGTCGCCCGGCATCGTGGCGCGCATCCTGGAGCGGGAGCGGCCCGACGCCCTGCTGCCCACCCTGGGCGGTCAGACGGGGCTGAACCTGGCGGTGGCCTTGTGGGAGATGGGGGCGCTGCAGAAGCTAAGCGTGGAGATGATCGGGGCCACCTACGAGACCATCAAGAAGGCGGAGGACCGGGACACCTTCAAGGAGACGATGGCGGCGGCGGGGCTGGACCTGCCCAAGAGCGGGGTGGCCCATACCCTGGAGGAGGCCCTCGCCCTGGCCTCGGACATGGGGTTTCCCCTCATCATCCGGCCCAGCTTCACCCTGGGGGGAACGGGCGGCGGCATTGCCTACAACGTGGACGAACTTCGCCACATCGTGGAAAGCGGCCTCGAGCAGAGCATGATCAGCGAGGTCCTGGTGGAGGAATCCATCATCGGGTGGAAGGAATACGAGCTGGAGGTGATGCGGGACGCCAAGGACAACGTGGTCATCGTCTGCTCCATCGAGAACCTCGACCCCATGGGGGTGCACACGGGCGACAGCGTCACCGTGGCCCCCGCCCAGACCCTCACGGACCGGGAATACCAGCGGATGCGGGACGCGGCGATCCGCGTGATCCGCGCCATCGGCGTGGAAACGGGGGGGTCCAACATCCAGTTCGCCGTCCATCCGGAGACGGGGCGGATGGTGATTATCGAGATGAATCCCCGCGTGTCCCGGAGCTCCGCCCTGGCGTCGAAGGCGACGGGGTTTCCCATCGCCAAGTTCGCCGCCAAGCTGGCCGTGGGCTACACCCTGGACGAGATCCCCAACGACATCACAAAGGAGACGCCCGCCTCCTTCGAGCCGACCATTGACTACTGCGTGGTGAAGATACCCCGGTTTACCTTCGAGAAGTTCCCGGGGGCGGAGGAGACCCTGGGCATCTCCATGAAGTCGGTGGGGGAGACCATGGCCATCGGCCGGACCTTCAAGGAGGCCCTGCAGAAGGGGCTGCGATCCCTGGAGATCGGCCGCTACGGCCTGGGGGCCGACGGGGGGGACGATCCGCTGCTCGACGTGGGATGCCGCCCCGGCGGGGACGCGGCGGCCCACGAGTTGGAGGCCTGCCGGCTCTCCCTGCGGCAGAAGCTGGTGCATCCGTGCCCGGAACGGATCTTCTACCTCCGCTACGCCATCCGGGCGGGCATGGGGTTGGAGGAGATCCGGGAGTTGACGAAGATCGACCCGTGGTTCCTCGATCAGATCGACCAGATTGTCCGGTTCGAGGACGAAATACGGTCGTGGGCGGGGCGGTTCCAGGAAAAAGGCGGCCTCCCCGGGGAGCTCTGGCGGGCGGCGAAGCGGATGGGGTTTTCCGACCGGCAACTGGCCCACCTCCTGGGCTCCGACGAGACCACGGTCCGGCAGGCGCGAAAGGCCGCGGGCGCCGTTTCCACCTTCAAGCTCGTGGATACCTGCGCGGCGGAGTTCGAGGCCTATACCCCCTACTACTACTCCACCTACGAGTCGGAAAACGAAACCCGGCCGTCGGAGAAGAAAAAGATCATGATCCTGGGGGGCGGCCCGAACCGCATCGGGCAGGGCATCGAGTTCGACTACTGCTGCGTCCACGCCTCCTTCGCGCTGAAGGAACTGGGTTACGAGACCCTCATGGTCAACAGCAACCCGGAGACGGTCAGCACCGATTACGACACCTCCGACAAGCTCTACTTCGAGCCGCTGACCCTGGAGGATGTTTTGGGCATCGTGGACCGGGAGCATCCAGACGGGGTCATCGTGCAGCTGGGCGGGCAGACGCCCCTGAACCTGGCCATTTCCCTCAAACAGGCGGGGGTGCCCATCCTGGGCACCGACCCGGAGGACATCGACCGGGCGGAGGACCGGGAGAAGTTCCAGGCCCTCCTAAACAAGCTGGGGCTGGTGCAGCCGGCCAACGGGATCGCCACCTCCTTCGAGGAGGCGAAGGCGGTGGCTGAGACCATCAGTTATCCCGTGGTGGTGCGTCCCTCTTACGTCCTGGGGGGACGCGCCATGGAGATCGTCTACGACGAGGGCTCCCTGGAGGGCTACATCACCTCCGCCGTGAAGGCCTCGCCGGAACATCCCATCCTCATCGACAAGTTCCTGGAGGACGCCATCGAGATCGACGTGGACGCCGTGGCGGACGGCCGGCAGTGCCTCATCTGCGGCATCATGGAGCACATCGAGGAGGCGGGGGTCCACTCGGGCGACAGCGCCTGCGCCATCCCGCCCTTTTCCCTCACCGACGAGCAGATTGAGACCATCAAACGGAACACCTACGCCCTGGCGGGGGAACTGAACGTGGTAGGGCTGATGAACGTCCAGTATGCCGTCAAAAACGACGTGATTTACGTCCTGGAGGTCAACCCGCGGGCGTCGCGGACCATTCCGTTCGTCAGCAAGTCGAAGGGGATCCCGTGGGCGAAGATCGCGGCCAAGGTCATGGCGGGCAAGACCCTTGAGGAATTGGGGGTCACGGAAAAAGAAATTAACTACGTGACCGTTAAGGAATCGGTCTTTCCCTTCAACCGCTTCCCCGGTATCGACACGGTCCTGGGGCCGGAGATGAAATCGACGGGCGAGGTCATGGGGGTGGACCGGGACTTCGGCGCAGCGTTCGCCAAATCGCAGATCGCGGCAGGAAACAGCCTCCCCAAGGAGGGCAACGTCTTCATCAGCGTGAAGAACAAGGACAAGCGCCAGGTGATCTTCCTGGCGAAGAAGCTGGTGGACCTGGGCTTCAAGCTCATCGCCACGGCGGGGACCCGCAAGGTCCTCCAGAAGAACGGCATCGAGGTCCAGCCCGTCTTCAAGGTGAGCGAGGGGCGTCCCGACGTGGTCGACTTCATCAAGAACGGCCAGATCCAGCTCATCATCAACACCCCCAGCGGAAAGAAGCCGAAGCGGGACGAGGTATCCATCCGCACCGAGGCCGTCAGCCACGGCATCCCCTGTATCACCACCATCTACGGAGCCTACGCGGCGGTCAACGGCATCGAATCCATGAAGAAACGGGGATTTACCATCCAGTCTATCCACGAATATCACGCGGGGCTGGTGTGAGACCAACCGGCCCCTCACCCAACATGAACAAGGATTGCCGGCAGGCGAAGGAGGACCATGGAAACCGTTGAAACAGGGAAGAAATGGGTCGCGCTGATGGTCCTGGGGTGCCTTCTATTCTCCGGCGCCCTCTTTTTTACCCACCTGGGAAGGCGGGACCTCTGGAACCCGGACGAGCCGAGATACGCCCAGATCGCCAAGGAGATGGTCCTCGGCCATGACGCCTGGGTGCCCCGGCTCAATGGAACCGTCTACGCCCAGAAACCTCCTCTCTTCTTCTGGCTGGAGGCGGCCTCTTTCCGCGGATTCGGCCGGATGGACGCGTGGGCGGCGCGTTTTCCCGTGGCCCTGAGCGCGGTGCTCTGCGTCCTTATCACCTTCCTGATAGGAAGACGCCTCTTCGATCCCTGGTCCGGCTTCTTCGGGGCCTTGCTCCTGTCCACGGCCGTCGAGTTTTTCTGGCTGGCCAACCGCGTCAACCTGGACACGGTCATGACCCTGTTCATCCTCCTCAGCCTCTACTTCATCGTGCGGGGGCTGGAGGGGGAGCGCTGCCGCGACCTCTGCTTCCGTCTGGCCTTCCTCTTTGCCGGCGCGGCCACGGTGACCAAAGGGCCCCTGGGATTCATCGTTCCCTTCCTCACCCTTGTTGTTTACCTCCTTCTGCGGGGAGATTTCGGGACTTTGAAACGGATTCCCTGGCTGACCGGCCTGGGCATCTTTTTTCTCGTCCTTGTAGCAGGGCTGGGTCCCGCCTGCTTTCTGGGCGGCAAGGCCTATACCCGGGAACTCCTCTTCCACCAGACCCTGACGCGCTACCTGCACGGCTTCAATCACCGGAAGGGGTTTTCGTTCTATCTCTACACCTTCCCGGAGGCCCTGCTACCCTGGGTAATCTTTTTGCCCTCGGCGATCGTCCTCGCCCTGAAGAAGGGGCGAGGAGAAAAAACGCGATCCGCCCTCCTTTTCGTCGCCGTCTGGGCCCTGGCCAACCTCCTGTTCATCTCCTTCTCAAAGAGCAAGCGGCAGCTCTACATCCTCTCCCTCGTCCCGGCGGGATGCCTCTTCATCGGGTATTACCTTGGCGTTGTTTACCGGGGGCTTGCCAAGCCGACCCCCTGGTTCAAGGTTCCCGTCTACGCCCTCGGCGTCTTCACCGTCGTTGCGGGAATCGTCCTTCCCTTCGCGCCCTACGGGATCAAGACGCGTTTCCCCGACCTGGCGCTGCCCCTCGAACCGTTCATCCTCATGGGGATCCTCGCCATCGCGGCGGGGGGGCTCTTGTGCGTCTTAAACGGGATGAAGAAGCCCCGCGCGGTTATCTGGGTCATGATTATTTCCTTATGGGCCGTATTTTTTACGGACGCGGGATGGATCATGCCGCGGTTCAACCCGGTGAAATCCCCCCGGGCCGTGGGAAGGGAGATCCAAGCCCTGAAAAACCAGGGATACGACGTGAGGATTTACGGCGGGCTGGAACGGACGGGAATCCTCTTTTACACGGACCTGGCGGCGCTGCCAACGGTTCCCCCCGTTCCCCGGGAGGTCTCCGTCCTGAAAGACATTCCGAACATCGCGGTGTTGTTAAGAAAGAAGCAGCTTGAGAAGTTCGCCCAAATGGCGGAGACGCCGCTTAAGGTCCTCTGGCGGCGGCGGCAGGGACGCCGCGTCACCCTCATCCTGGCGCCGGAAAAACCCTAAAAGGGGGCGCCCCCTCCCCGCGCGTCATCCATCATTTCCCGATGATTGACGGCTTCGTGAAAACGTGGATGGGAAAAACCATTCTCGCGCCGGGCGAAGAGCGCTGGGATGGAATTCATGTATTTCTGGTAGGTTACGGGAAACAGGCTTAAAACCCCCTGTTGATTATTGGCAGGGTTTGAGATAGGATGAGCAAAACGGGAGGATCGAATGACGTTTGAGGAGGCGGTGCGGGCCTATTTCTCCTTCCTGGAGACGGAAAAGAACCTGTCCGCGAATACCATCAGGAGTTACGAAAAGGATCTGAAGCAGTTTCAGGGCTTTCTGGCGGATGAAAAGGGGACCCCCAGGGACGCCCTCCGGATCGGGGACGTGGAGGAGATGGACGTGCGGCGCTTCGTGGTTTCCCTCTACCATTCCCACGCCCCTTCCTCCATCGCGCGGAAGGTCTCTTCCCTCAAGGGATTCTTCGGTTTTCTCAAGCGGAAGAAACACCTTCCCGCGTCCCCCGCGCGCGGGGTTGCCGCCCCAAAGATTCCCAGGAAACTGCCCAACTTCCTGAGCGTGGACGAGATCTTCCAGCTCCTGGACGATGACGCCGGGGAGAAGTCCCCGCTGGCGTTGCGGGACCTGGCCATCCTGGAGCTCATCTATTCCAGCGGCCTGCGGGTCTCCGAGGTGGTCTCCCTCGACGTGCGGCAGGTGGACGCCTCCGTCCAGCTGATCCGCGTCAAGGGCAAAGGGGGGAAGGAACGCATCGTCCCCGTGGGGGGAAAGGCCGTGGCGGCCATCCAAGCCTACCTGGAACGTCGGGACGAGCTCGCCCGGAGACGCAAAGGGGGCGAGGCGACCCAGGCCCTCTTTCTCAACCGTTTCGGGACCCGCCTCACGGCCCGGAGCGTTGAGCGGATGATCAAGGCCTACGCCCTGAAACGGGGAATCGCCCGGCGGGTCAACCCCCATGCCCTGCGCCACTCCTTCGCCACCCACCTGCTGGGCGCCGGGGCGGATCTCCGATCCATCCAGGAGATGCTGGGGCACGCCAGCCTCTCCACCACGCAGAAATACACCCATATCAGCCTGGACCAGTTGATACGGGTCTACGACAAAACCCATCCGAGGAAATAGCCGATGACAACACCATTATTTCACGGAACGACGATCCTATGCGTTCGCAAGGGGGGCGAGACGGTCATGGCCGGAGATGGCCAGGTGACCTTCGACGTTACCGTGTTCAAAAAGAACGCCCGCAAGATTCGCCGTCTCTACGACGATAAGGTGATGGCCGGCTTCGCCGGCGCCACGGCGGACGCCTTCACCCTGTTCGAACGCTTCGAAGAAAAGCTGGAAAAGACCAGCGGAAACCTGCTGCGATCCGCGGTGGACCTGGCCAAGGACTGGCGGACCGACCGCTTCCTGCGGCGGCTGGAGGCCATGATCATCGTGGCGGACACGGAACATATCCTCATTCTGTCCGGCAGCGGCGATGTCATCGAGCCGGACGAGCCCATCGCCGCCATCGGCTCCGGCGGCGCCTACGCCCAGGCGGCGGCCAGGGCGCTGCTCGCGCACACGGAGATGTCCGCCGGGGAGATCGTCGCGTCCGCCATGAAGATCGCCTCGGAGATATGTATTTACACCAACCAGGAAATTGTTATAGAGAAACTGCCATGACAGAGACACACATCCATACCTTCACGCCCCGGGAGATCGTCTCGGAGTTGGACAAGTATATCGTGGGACAGCACGAGGCCAAGCGGGCGGTGGCCCTGGCCCTGCGCAACCGCTGGCGGCGCCAGCAGGTTCCCGAGGAACTTCGGGACGAGATCGCCCCGAAGAACATCATCATGATCGGGCCCACGGGCGTGGGAAAAACGGAGATCGCCCGCCGCCTGGCCAAGCTCTCCAACGCCCCCTTCCTCAAGATCGAGGCCTCCAAGTTCACCGAGGTGGGCTACGTGGGACGGGACGTGGAATCGATGATCCGCGACCTGGTGGAGATTGCCATCAACATGGTCAAGGCGGAGGAGAACAAGCGCGTGGAATTCAAGGCGCGGGAGATCGCGGAGGAACGCCTCCTGGACCTCCTCCTGCCGCCCAGACCCGCGACGCCCCATCCGCCCGACGGGATGCGCCCCGGGGAGAAGCCCCTGGAGATCGTGGGGGAGAAGCGGAGCGCGCCTTCCACCCGGGAGCGGCTGCGCCAGCTACTCCGGAACGGGAGCCTGGACGAGCGTTACGTGGACGTGGAGATCACCCAGACGGCCATGCCGGTCTTCGAGATATTCTCCGGGTCGGGCATCGAGGAGATGGGCATCAACATGAAGGATATGTTTTCCAACATCCTCCCCAAGAAGACGAAGCACAAGAAGGTCAAGATCCCGGAGGCGCTCGAGATATTGACCCAGGAGGAGGTGCAGAAGCTCATCGACATGGACCGGGTGGTGAAGGAGGCCCTCACCCTGGTGGAGCAGGGGGGCATCATCTTCCTGGACGAGATCGACAAGATAGCGGGGAAGGAGTCGGCGCACGGCCCGGACGTCTCCCGCGAGGGGGTCCAGCGGGACATCCTGCCCATCGTGGAGGGAACCAAGGTCAACACGAAGCACGGCATGGTCAAGACGGACCATATCCTCTTCATCGCGGCGGGGGCCTTCTACGTTTCCAAGCCCTCCGACCTGATTCCCGAGCTGCAGGGCCGTTTTCCCATCCGGGTGGAACTGGATTCCCTGGGAAAGGAAGAGTTCGTCCGGATCCTGACGGAACCGAAGAACGCTCTCATCAAGCAGTACAAGGCCCTCATGGCCACGGAGGGGATCGAGCTGGACTTCGCGGGCGACGCCGTGGAGAAGATCGCGGAGATCGCCACCCAGATAAACGAGAAGACGGAGAACATCGGGGCCCGCCGGCTCTATACCATCATGGAGAAGCTCCTGGATGACATCTCCTTCAAGGCCCCGGAGATGAACGAACCGAAGGTGACCATCACCGCCGATTACGTGGAAGAACAGCTCAAGGAGTTCGTGGAAGACGAAGACCTGAGCCGCTATATCCTGTAGGAAACGCCATGAAGGACCTGATACGCCGCGCCGAAACCCTCATCGAGGCCCTCCCCTATATCCAGGCCTTTTCCGGCAAGACCGTGGTTGTCAAGTACGGCGGCCACGCCATGCAGGACCCGGTCCTGGAGGACGGTTTCGCCCGGGACATCGTCCTTTTGGCCACCGTGGGGATTCACCCCATCGTGGTGCACGGGGGAGGCCCCCAGATAGGAAAGGTCCTCGGGCAGTTGGGAATCGAGACCCGGTTCCACGAGGGGCTTCGCGTCACGGACGAGCGGACCATGGACGTGGTGGAGATGGTCCTCATGGGGCTTGTCAACGGCAACATCGTCCGGCGCATCAACACCTTCGGGGGCAACGCCGTCGGCCTTGCGGGGAAGGACGGCAACCTGATACGGGCGCGGAAGATGCGGCTCCGGGAACCGGCGGACGCCGCCACGGTGGACCTGGGACAGGTGGGCGAGATCGCCGAGGTCCGGCCGGGAATCCTCACCACGCTCATCTCCCGGGGATTCATCCCGGTGGTGGCCCCCGTGGGCCAGGGAGAGGACGGCAAGGCCCTCAACCTCAACGCGGACCACGTGGCGGGGCGCATCGCCGAGGTTCTCAAGGCCGAAAAGCTGATTCTTCTCACCGACGTGGACGGGGTCATGGATGACGGCAAGCGGCTCTTATCCTCTCTGAGCGTCGGCGAGGCGGAACGCCTCATCCAGGATGGGACCATCCAGGGGGGCATGATCCCCAAGATCCGATGCGTGATCGACGCGGTGAAAAACGGGGTGGAAAAGACACACATCATCAACGGGACCCTTCCGCACGCCGTCCTCCTGGAGATCTTTACCAAGGGCGGGGTCGGCACGGAGGTGGTCAAGGAAAGGGCATGAAACGACTCGAAGAGATCCAGGAAATTTCCGGGAAGGTCTTCTTCCCCACCTACAACCGTTACGCCGCCGCCATGACGCGGGGGGAGGGCGCCTACCTGTTCGACACGGAGGGCCGGCGCTACCTCGATTTTTTAAGCGGCATCGGGGTGGCGAGCCTGGGGCACGGGCACCCCGCCCTGGCGGAGGCCGTCTGCGAACAGGCGAAGCGCCTGACGCACGTCTCCAACCTCTACTTCATGCCCCCCCAGACAGAACTGGCGGCGCGGCTCACGGAGGCGGCTTCCCTGGACCGGGTCTTTTTCTGCAATTCCGGGGCGGAGGCCAACGAGGCCGCCATCAAGCTGGCGAGAAAATACGCCCGGGAGAAATACGGCGAGGGGCGGCACGAGATCATCACCCTTGAGGATTCCTTCCACGGCCGCACCCTGGCCACCGTTTCCGCCACGGGCCAGGCGAAGGTCAAGGAAGGATTCGCCCCGCTTCTCGAGGGCTTTATCCACGTGCCCGCGGGGGATATCGACGCCCTGCGGCGGGCGGTGACCGACAAGACCTGCGCCGTCATGCTGGAGCCCATCCTGGGCGAAGGCGGCGTGGTGGTGCTGCCGGATGCCTACCTCCAGACGGTGCGCAAACTTTGCAGCGAGCGAGACATTTTATTTGTCGTGGACGAGATCCAGGTGGGGATGGGGCGCACGGGCAAGCTCTTCGCCCACCAGTGGGCGGGGATCGAACCGGACGTCATGACGCTGGCCAAGGCGATGGGGGGCGGCCTGCCGTTGGGGGCCATGCTGGCGAGGGAGAAATACGCGGATGTCCTGGCGGCGGGCAGCCACGGGTCCACCTTCGGGGGAAACCCCGTGGCCTGCCGGGCGGGCCTGGTGGTGATGGACCACGTGGCCGACGGGTCCTTCCTCGATCACGTGGTGGAGATGGGAGAGCTTATCCACGCCCGTTTCAACGGGATGGCGGCCCGGTTCGGCTTCATCGAGGAGGTGCGGGGACGGGGGCTTATCGTGGGTGTGAAACTGTCGGTTCCCTGCAAGGAGATCGTGGCGAGGGCCTTTGAGAAGGGGCTGCTTGTCAACTGCACGCAGGAATCGGTGCTCCGGATGCTTCCCCCCTTGATTATTTCTGAAAAAGAAGTAGAAGAAATGGTTGAAATCTTAAGCGACATATTCAAGGATACGGTATGAAACGCGATCTTTTGACCCTCCTGGACCTCAAGCGGGAGGAAATCCTTCTGATAGTGGAAGAGGGGAAGCGGCTGAAGGGCCTCCAGAAGAAAAGGATTCCCCACCGGCTCCTCGCGGGCGAGACCATCGCCATGATCTTCGAAAAGCCCTCCACCCGGACCCGGGTCTCCTTTGAGGCAGGCATCGCCCAGTTGGGGGCGACGCCCATCGTTCTGAGCCGGGGCGAGATGCAGTTGGGGCGGGGCGAGACGGTGGAGGACACGGGCCGCGTTCTTTCCCGGTACGTGGACGGCATCATGATCCGGGCCTACAGCCACGGGGCCGTGGAGGCCTTGGCGGGCGCGGCGACCGTGCCCGTCATCAACGGACTCACCGACCTGACCCATCCCTGCCAGATTCTTTCCGACCTGATGACCATCGACGAGCGGCGCGGGGGGATCGAGGGCATGACCGTCGCCTACGTGGGCGACGGCAACAACGTGGCCCATTCCTGGATCCTGGCGACCAGCCGGCTCGATTTCACCCTGAAGATCGTGTGCCCTCCCGGCTACGAGCCCGCCGATGAGATCATGGCGAAGGCCCCCGCCGGGCGGACGCGGGTCTTCCACGACCCCGCCGAGGCGGTGGCCGGCGCGGACGTGGTCTACACCGACGTGTGGGCCAGCATGGGCCAGGAGGAAGAGGCCCAGAAGCGGCTGAAGGACTTCGAGGGCTTCCAGGTGACGCCGGAATTGATGGCCAGGGCGGGACAGGAGGCGGTCTTCATGCACTGCCTGCCCGCGCACCGGGGGCAGGAGGTGTCGGCGGAGGTCATCGACGGGCCCCAATCCATCGTGTTCGGCCAGGCGGAAAACCGCCTGCACGCCCAGAAGGCGATTCTCGCCTTCCTGTTGTCCAGATAAAAACGAGGGTTAAGATCCGGAAAATAAACGTTCAAGGGGAAATGTCATGTCTGAAGATGTCAAGAAAGTCGTGCTTGCCTATTCGGGGGGACTGGATACCTCCATCATCCTGAAGTGGCTGACCGAAACCTACCACTGCGAGGTCATCGCCTTCGCCGCGGACCTGGGCCAGGGAGAGGAACTGGCGCCCGTGGAGGAAAAGGCGAAAAAGACAGGGGCCAGCAAGGTCTATATCGATGACCTGCGGGAGGAATTCGTCCGGGACTTCGTCTTTCCCGCCATCCAGGCGGGGGCCGTCTACGAGGCCACCTATCTGCTGGGAACCTCCATCGCCCGCCCCCTCATTGCCAAGCGGCAGATAGAAATCGCCCACGCGGAGGGCGCCGACGCCGTGGCGCATGGGGCCACGGGGAAGGGCAACGACCAGGTCCGGTTCGAGCTGACCTACCTTAGCCTTGATCCCAACATACGGGTCATCGCCCCGTGGCGCGAGTGGTCCTTCCGCTCCCGGAGCGACCTCATCGCCTACGCCAAGGCGCACGGGATTCCCGTGCCCGTCACCAAGGAGAAGCCCTACAGCAGCGACCGGAACCTTCTGCACATCAGCTTCGAGGGGGGCATCCTGGAGGACCCGTGGATGGAGCCTCCGGAAGACATGTTCGTCATGTCCGTCTCGCCGGAGAAGGCCCCCGACAGCCCGCGCTACCTGGAGATCGCCTTCGAGAACGGCATTCCCGTGGCGGTGGACGGAAAGCGCCTCTCTCCCGCCGCGCTCCTCGAGACCCTGAACCGGATCGCCGGGGAAAACGGCATCGGCCGCGTGGACATGGTGGAGAACCGCTACGTGGGCATGAAGTCCCGTGGCGTCTACGAGACCCCGGGCGGAACGGTGCTCCATGTCGCCCACCGGGCCCTGGAATCCATCACCCTCGACCGGGAGGTCATGCACCTGAAGGATGGCTTGATGCCGAAGATCGCCGAACTCATCTACTACGGCTACTGGTTCGCGCCGGAGATGGAGATCCTCTGGAAGACGATCCGGGAGACCCAGAAAGGCGTCACCGGAGACGTCCGGCTGAAGCTCTACAAGGGCAACGGCATGGTGGTGGGACGGCGTTCCCCCCATTCCCTCTACAGCGAGGATTTCGCCACCTTCGAGGAAGACGAGGTCTATCGCCAGAAGGACGCGGAGGGATTCATCCGTCTGAACGCCCTGAGGCTGAGGATCCGCAAGCTCATGGCGGAAAAGAAGGCGCGGGGGTAACGGCGATGATACCGAAATACGATCCGGCGGCGATCGAGCCCGCCTGGCAGAGGCGATGGGAGGAGGATAATCTCTTTCGCGTGACGGAGGACCCGTCGAAAGAGAAGTTCTACCTCCTGGAGATGTTTCCCTACCCATCCGGGAAGATCCACATGGGGCATGTCCGGAACTACTCCATCGGGGACGTGATGGCCCGCTTCCTGCGGATGCGGGGGTTCAACGTCCTCCATCCCATGGGATGGGACGCCTTCGGGATGCCGGCGGAGAACGCCGCCATCCAGCACGGGATTCATCCGAACGTCTGGACCCACCAGAACATCGACGCCATGCGCGCCCAGTTGAAACGGATGGGGTTCAGCTACGACTGGGACCGGGAGCTGGCCACCTGCGAGCCCGAGTATTACCGCTGGGAGCAGCTCATCTTCCTGAAGATGTATGAGAAGGGGCTGGCCTACAAGAAGAAATCGACGGTGAACTGGTGCGAATCGTGCCAGACGGTCCTGGCCAACGAGCAGGTGGAGGCGGGCAAGTGCTGGCGCTGCCACCAGGAGGTCACCTCCAAGGAGCTGGACCAGTGGTTCTTCAAGATCACCGCCTACGCCGAGGAACTCCTGGAATACTGCGACAAGCTGCCCGGCTGGCCCGAGCGGGTCCTGACCATGCAGAAGAACTGGATCGGCAAGAGTTACGGCGTGGAGGTCGATTTCCCCATCAAGGGGCGTCAGAACGCCATCCGGGTCTTCACCACCCGGCAGGACACCCTCTTCGGGGCCACCTTCATGAGCCTGGCGCCGGAGCACCCGCTGGCCCTGAAACTGTCCGAGGGAACCCCGCAGTTCGAGGCGGTCCGAGCGTTCGTGGAACGGACGAAGAAGCAGGACAAGATCGTCCGCTCCTCCGAGGACCTGGAGAAGGAGGGCGTCTTCACCGGGGCCTACTGTGTCAACCCCCTCACCGGGTGGGACATGCCCATCTACGTGGCCAACTTCGTCCTGATGGAATACGGCACGGGGGCGGTCATGGCGGTGCCTACCCACGACCAGCGGGACTTCGAGTTCGCGAAAAAGTATGACCTCCCCCTCGTGGTGGTCATCCAGCCGGAAGGCCCCCCCCTCGATCCCGCCGCCATGACGGCGGCCTACACGGAGGACGGCGTCCTGGTCAACTCGGGCCCGTTTAACGGGCTTCCAAACCGGGAAGCGATGGAGAAGATCGCCGACTACCTGGAGGAGAAGGGAATTGGGCGGCGGACGGTCCAGTACCGGCTCCGGGACTGGGGAATCTCCCGCCAGCGTTACTGGGGCGCGCCTATTCCCATCATCTACTGCGAAGACTGCGGCATCGTGCCCGTCCCCGAGGAAGACCTGCCCGTGGTCCTGCCCCTCGACCTGGAGGTGGGTCCGGAGGGACAGTCGCCCCTTCCCCGGTCTCCTGAGTTCTACGAGGTGGCCTGTCCCCGGTGCGGCAAGACGGCGCGGCGGGAAACGGACACCATGGACACCTTCGTGGAATCGTCCTGGTACTACGAGCGCTACGCCTCGCCCCGCTACGACCAGGGGATGTTCGACCCCGAGGCGGTGAAATACTGGCTGCCCGTGGACCAGTATATCGGGGGCATCGAGCACGCTATCCTGCATCTCCTCTATTCGCGGTTCTACACCAAGGTCCTCCGAGACTTCGGCCTCGTCGAGTTCGACGAACCCTTCACCAATCTGCTGACCCAGGGCATGGTCATCAAGGACGGGGCCAAGATGTCCAAGTCGAAGGGGAACGTGGTGGACCCCAACTACCTCATCGAGAAATACGGGGCGGACACGGCGCGCCTCTTCAGCCTCTTCGCCGCGCCGCCAGAGCGCGACCTGGACTGGAGCGACCAGGGGGTCGAGGGGAGCTCCCGCTTCCTGAACCGGGTCTGGCGCCTCGTCATGGAAAATCTCGATGTCCTGAAAGGCACGCCAACCGAGGTGGGGGACGATAAGATCTCCCAGGACCTTCATCGGAAAATCCACCAGACCATCAAAAAGGTGACGGAGGATATCGACCGCTATCATTACAACACGGCCATCAGCGCCATCATGGAGCTGACCAACGCCGTCTACGGGATCCTGCCCCTTACCACTGAGACTACCGGGGCCTTCCAGGAGGCCGTGCGGGCGATCCTCGTTCTCCTGTCTCCCTTCGTGCCCCACGTCACGGAGGAGCTGTGGCACCAGACGGGGCACGACACCTACCTCCTCCAAGAACCTTGGCCGGGATTCGACCCGGAGGCGGCCCGGGAAGAGGAGATCGTCATCGTGGTCCAGGTCAACGGGAAGCTGCGGGACCGTCTCAGCCTGCCGGCGAACGTCGGGGAAGCGCAGGTCAGAGAGACGGCGATGTCGCAGGAGAAGGTGAAGAAATACCTGGAAGGAAAGACGGTCCGCAAGGTCATCTACGTTCCCAAGAAACTCCTCAACATCGTGGTGGGATGAGTTGAGGCGCCTGTCTTGTCATCCGGGGTGTCGTATGGTAGGAAAAGGAGAATCCTAAAAGGAGAAGGGCTATGCGCAAGCGTTTTCTGTGGAGGGGAATGGGTGTTGTCCTGGTCTTGCTGTTTGCCGCGGGATGCGGGTATCACTTCAAGGGGAAAGCGAACAACCTTCCCAAGGACATCAAGAGCATCAGCATTCCCATCTTCAAGAACGAAACCACCGAAACCAACATCGAGAACCTCTTCACCAACGCATTGATCGCCCAGTTCGTCCGGAGCAAGGAGTTCAAGATAACGGACGTGGACAAGGCGGACGCCGTCATCTATGGTGTCTTGAAGCGTTACAGCAACGACACATTGACCTATTCCGGCGGGGGCAAGGTCTCCCAGTACCGGGTCAGGGTGGTGGCGGAGGTCACCCTCGTGCGGGCGAAGTCGAAAGAAGTCATCTGGCGTGCCAAGCACCTGGAGGAATTCGAGGATTACGATGCCTCCACCAACACCATCGAAAACGAGGCCAACAAGGAAAAGGCCTTTCAGAGCCTGGCCAAATTCATGGCGGAAATTATCCACGACCGGATGCTGGAGAACTTTTAGGGGCCGCGGCGATTCGCGGGCGGGCATCCCGGCAGGGATTTGAGATGACGAGGGGATTCTCCATGGGAGGGGAATCCCCTTTCAGGTGAAAGAGATGACGAGAGAGACGCGTCCCGAGCAGGTTTTGTCGCTTTTGAAGGCGGAGGCCCTCCCGCCTCCAGTCATTTTCCTCTACGGCCCCGAGGCGTATACCCGAAACCGGCTCATCGAACAGATTATCGATCTGTTTATTCCCGATGAAAAGGCGCGCGTCTTCGGCCTGGAAGATATGGAGGCGCCGGACGTGGAGCCCGCGCATCTCCTCGGGCTTCTGAAAACCGTTCCCTTCGGCCTGTCCCGGAAGGTCGTTGTTCTTCGGCGCTTCGAACTGGCCGCCACCGCCGTCAAAAAGGGGGAGAAAACAAAAGAGGGTGGCGCCGGAGACGCGAGGATTGGAAAGGGGACAACCCCTTTCGAGGAGGGGCTGATCCGGTATTTCGCGCGTCCCTCCCCAAAGAGCTTGCTTCTCATCTCCTCGTCCCGGGAGCTCAAGAAATCCCATCCCTTTACCAAGGCGCTTCCGAGGCGGACCCTCCTGGTCCCGTGCCTGGGGCTGAAGGGACGCCAGTCCGTGGCTTTCGTGAAGCAGCGCTTGAAGGAACTGGGAAAATCCGCCCCCGAGGCCTGGGTGGAACAGTTCGTGGAGATATGCGGGTCCGAGGCCCAGAGGCTTTCGGGCGAACTGGAAAAGGTTGCCCTCCACGCGGGGGATCGATCGGTCCTGGGCGAGGAAGACCTTGCCGTCGTCTCCCCGGGCGAGTTTTCCAGGGATGTCTTCGCCCTGCTTGACGCCGTCGCCGGGGGCAAGCCCGATATGGCCATGGAAATCATGCGGGAAATCGCCGGATCGGGCGAGCCCCCCTTGCGGATACTCTCGGTCATCCTCTGGCACTACCGCCTCTTGGCAAGGGCGAAACGTCTCGCCTCTCACGGGTCCGAAGGCGGCGCCATGAGGATCCATCCCTCGCGCTTCGTCAGCCGTAAGATAACGCGGCACGCCCAAGGTTTGTCCGAGGAAGGACTCGCGGCGGCCTTCAGGCTCCTTCAAACGACCGACGTGCGTCTTAAGGGAAGCCGGCTTCCGCCCACCCAGATCCTGGAAGGCCTCGTCTATTCCCTATCGAAGCAGACAACGCGCGGGGGGCGGTAAATTCGGGATGGAAAAGGTGAAAGGGAGCGTTCTGGATGCAAAGAGACCAAACATCATCCTCATCGGGATGCCGGGAGCCGGAAAGAGCACGGTTGGAAGGTTGCTCGCCGAGAGTCTCGGCCTTGGATTCGTAGACACGGACCGCCTCATCGAGGCCCAAACAGGGCGAACCTTGCAGGAAATCGTTGACGTGGACGGCCCGATGGCGCTTAGAAGAATCGAAGAGGCGGTTCTTCTCTCGTTTTGTCCGAAAGGAGACGTGGTTTCCACGGGAGGGAGCGCGGTTTACAGCCCCGTGGCCATGGATCACTTGAAGTCACGGGGGCAAGTTGTTTTTTTGGATACGAGCCTGGCGATCCTGAAAAAACGAGTTAAAAATTTCGGGGAGAGGGGAATCATCCGGCGCCCCGATCAGGGGCTTGAAGATCTTTTTCGCGAGCGGCACGCGCTCTACGCCCGCTACGCGGACGTGCGGGTCGGAAATGACCCTCCCGATCCCATCAAGGCCCGGGATAAGATTCTCCAGCATCTTTGCTGTGCGGAGAGATTGAATTCTCAAAAAAAGCGCGACAGGTTTTCTCCTGCCGCGCGTCGATGTAACGTCCGTGATAAGGGTCGTTAAGTGGCCTTCAGGGCGTTTACCTGCCGCGTGAGGCGGGAAACCTTTCTCGCGGCGGTTCGCTTGTGAATGACCCCCTTGGAAGCGGTCTTGGCGATGATTCTTGACGCCTCTTTCAGGCGGTTTTCCGCCTGGGCCGCGTCCTTTTGTTCCACGGCTTCCCTGACCCGCTTGATGAAGGTCTTCATTCTCGTGCGGTAAAACTTGTTTCTCAACCTGCGCTTCTCGGTTTGCCGGATGCGCTTCCATGCAGATGGGTGATTTGCCAACGTTCGTCCTCCCTTTTCCCTTTTTATGTGGTGCGCTATCCTCTATTACAGAAAACACGTTTTGTCAAGCCCTTGTGGGAGATCCTTCGCTGTATTGAGTAATGGTTTAGTTTTATTAACAATAACCATTATTGGATAGAATACTTTGATTTGAATCCTTCATATTTATAGAAAAATTTAATCAAAAATGCTTGCATTTGTGAAAATTTTTACTATAATGAATGGCAAGCCAGTAATGCGTGTTTTTTGGCATTTACATTTTTATCCTGGCCTTTATTGGGTATCGGATGTTTTTAGATGCATAAAGGCGGGAAATTTTTGACCGAAAGGGGGTGAAAGGGAAAAGAATTGTTTAGAAATTTGGAAGTTTGTTGCTACAGGATTTCAAAGTAGGTGTTAGTCATTGCGAAAGAAGGAGGAACTTAATGAAGCGAAGCACGATTCAAACCCTGATGATGCTCGTCCTGATTGTATCGGTGGCGATGGTCATGGGGACTTGCGCCTCTATGAAGGGGAAAAGCAAGGCGATGATTAAGATGCCTGTGGCAATCAAGGGAGCAACCTATGAGGGAAGCAACGCCTGCGCCGACTGTCATGAAGATTTGGTCAAGGCCTTCAAGGGGACCATTCATGGCAGGATCGCGGACTACGAGGCGAGAGGCAAGGCGGGATGTGAGTCTTGCCACGGTCCCGGCAGCGTCCACATTGAGAACGAAGGAGATACCTCCAAGATCATCCGTTTCACCAATGTGCGCGACCAGGGCGGGATTTCGCCTGGAGAGGCCTCGGCCATCTGCCTTCAGTGCCACACCGATGGCACCACGATGGACTGGCGCGGCAACGAGCATGCCCTCAACGATGTGACCTGTGTTGATTGTCACAAGATACATCAGGATCCCGCCAAGGGAACATTGAAGATGGCGGAGCCTGAACTCTGTTACCAGTGTCACGCGGACATCCGGGCGAAAGAGAACTATCCTTCCCACCATCCGGTGCGTGAAGGGAAGATGAAATGCTCGGATTGTCACGAGAATCACGGCAGCAGCCTTCATAACCTGAAGACGGAAGAACGTTCCAGGGATCTTTGTTTGAAGTGTCACGCGGACAAGCAGGGGCCGTTTACCTACGAGCATGCGCCCGTTATGGAAGACTGCACCATATGCCACGACCCGCACGGGACGGTGGCGGACAACCTGCTGAAGCAAAACGAGCCGTTTTTGTGCCTGCAGTGCCACCATCTGCATTTTCACGCGACGTTCTTTTCGCCTCACAACGGCCAGAATCCCATAACCCCGAATTCCCACAGTTCCCAGATGGCGATGGGAACGCGGTGCACGGAGTGTCACAGCCAGATCCACGGATCTGACCTGCCGTCGCTGTCGGTGCCGGGCGCGGGGAAGGCGTTAACGCGGTAAATACGAAAGCGGAGGATAAACGTGTTGAAGACACCTTTAAAGAGACAACAATCATCAGCGAGAAGGAGGAGACTCATGAGACGTTCAACCCTGATCCTGCTGGTTGCCGCTGTATTTATCTGCGTCACTTCCCTGGGGACAGCCTTCGCCGGCGAGAAAAAATCGGCGGGGAAGGCCTACCGGTTGAAGGTGGGCGCTGGATTTTACAGCACCAGCACGGATGACAACAAAACCAACGTTGCCGAGTATGACGATACCGGAGGAAGCCCGACGGGGCTGTTCGGCTACACCGGGTCGTTCGGCAAGAGTTTCATCGACATGAACGCCCGTTACACCACGAGCGATGACAACGCGGGTGACGTGAACCTGGACATCAACCGGGTCTTCCGGTTCAAGATGGATTACAATAAGTTCATCCACCGGACGCGTCACGACTCTCTCTTCTACGATTCGGTTTCGGGCCATAGAGTCGTTAACCCCATTTTCTCAAGCGATGGACATCTGGAAGGGGCGCAGGTTTGGCAATACACGGATCAGCAGCCCGGCAAGAACTACCAGATCTACCGGCAGTTGACCCGGATGAACGCCAAGGTGACAGTGCCATCCTTCCCCGCCCTGACTTTTCACGCGGGATGGCGGAACGAGGTCCGTCACGGCTGGAAGCAGGGGACGGTTATGACGGGCAAATGCACGCCCTGCCATGTCGTCGGTTACGGCAACCGTATTAACCAAACTACCAACGACCTCTCCGGCGGCGCCACGTTGAAGGTGGGAGTCGTCACGGTGGATTACAACTATACCCACCGGAAATTCGATAACGACGCCTCAACCCAGATGATTCATTACGATCCCGTGGTGACGCATAACGCTCCGAGGGACGCGATTTTCAGTGGCCGGTTAAGCATCGTGAATGCCGATGGGATTCGCAACCTGATCCCCGATTCGAAGAAGGATACCCACGTCGTCAAGGCGCGGGCGGACCTGCCGGGCGAGACCACGGCTTACGGATCCTTTGTCTGCACCACGATGGAAGACGACTACAACGACCTCGACGTGAACCAGCATGTCTACAACCTTCGTCTGACGAAGGATTTCATGAATCGGCGGTTGACCCTGTCTGGACGTTTCCGCTACATCGACATCAACAGCGATGACGCGCAGGTGACGGTGGATGAGCATTTCGCTTCCTTTGATCCGGCCTACCCCGCGTCGGACAACTTCGATTTCGTGCGGAAATCCGCCATCGACCGGAATGAATACACGGTGAACCTGGATGGCGCCTACCGCCTGAACCGGTGCACCACATTCCGGGTGGGTTACGAGTATGATGATATCGACCGAGACAACATCGACGTGACAAGCGGCGAGAAGGAAACCAAGACCCACACCGTAAAACTGGCGGTGAACGGCCGTCCCAGCATGAAGTGGAAATACCGGGTCGCCTATACCTACAAGAACATCAGCGATCCCTTCGGTCACGCGAACGGAAGCTGTCAGCGTGTGGAAAACCTGGGAATTGGCACGACGCCCTATTCCAATGTGTTTATTGAGGAAAATCGTCTCCAAGACAGGACGAATCAGCCGGAGAGCTCTCACCTCATCAAGCTGTCGGCCACCTACACGCCAAAGACGTCCATGTCCATCAACGGGCTGTTCCAATATGAACACCAGAACAACGACCATAGCAACTTTGACGCGGACCGTTACATGGCAGGGGTTAACTTCTGGTTCATGCCCATGAAGATGTTGAGCTTCTCTTTGGGCTACAACTTCGAGTATGACCGGTACGGGAATTACGTCTGTACCGATCTGTTCGCCGGGTGAGGCGGTCAGGGAATGGTGAGCCAGGTTGGCTCCATGCATGACGACACGGATTACAATATCAAGAACCATGTCCTTTACGCCTCCGCCCTGTTCAACCCCATCAAGCGCGTAAGCCTGAATCTCGATGCCTCTTACACGAAATCCAAGGCGGACTTCGACGCGCTGCACTTCCCCGGACCTCCGCCAGGATTCACCACGTGGAATAATCCATCCCCGGTATGGTCTGTCGGATACACGACGGATTACACGGGATTCGAGGATTACTCCGACCTGGACCAGAGCCGTTTCGAATGCTCCCTCGGGTGCAACGTGAAACTATACAAGGCCCTGGAACTGGCGGGCGTGGTGACCTACCGGAAATACACCGATGACGAGCCGTATCTCTACGACGCCGACGGTGAGCTCTGGATTTTCAACGTGGGATTGAACTACACGTTCTAACCGAAAACCTTCAAGAAAAAAGCCCGCGGGATTCCGCGGGCTTTTTTTTGGGGCAGTTCTTTGTATGTTTACGCGTCCTTTCCCAGTTCCTCCGAACGCATCGTGGCGCGTTTGACCGCCTGGATGACGGCGTTTCGAAACCCGCGTCTTTCCATTTCGGCCAGGCCGTGGATGGTTGTGCCGCCGGGGGAGGTGACCTTTTCCCGGAGGATGGCGGGATGTTCTTTCATTTGAATCATCAGTTCCGCCGCGCCGCGGACGGTTTGGACTGCCAAGGTTAGGGCCGTGTCCCGCGGGAGCCCCATCATAACGCCCCCGTCCGCGAGGGCCTCGATGAAGGCGAAGACGTAGGCGGGGCCGCTGCCGCTGAGACCGGTCACCGCATCCATGAGGGATTCATTCACCTGGGTGGCCGTCCCAAAGGTTTCAAGGATGGCCCGCGCAATGGCGGCGTGATCGGGGGTGGCCCACTTCCCCAGGCAGAAGGCGGAAGCCGCCGACTGGACGGTCGCGGCAATGTTGGGCATCACCCGCACGACGGGTATTTCCCCGCCCAGTCCTGTCTCGATCCTGCGGGTGGGAACCCCCGCCATGATGGAGACAAAGAGCTTGCCTTTCAGGGAGTCACCCCTAATCTCACGGAAAACTTCTCCGGCGTGCTGGGGCTTCACGGCAAGAATGAGGAGATCACACACCCGGGCCGCCTCGGCGTTGGCGCCGGTTTCGATGCCATAGTCAGTATTCAAGTCCTCCAGACGCCGCGTGTCGATATCCGCGGCCATAATCCGTTCCGGGGGAAACAGTCCGCCCTGGAGGATCCCCTTGATAATGCCTTCCGCCATTTTTCCCGCGCCGATGAATCCTACGCGATGTATCTCTTCGAGCTTCATCATGCTTTTCTCCTTTCACTCATTTCTTTAACACAGAAGGAAGGGGGGATTCAACGTATTCTTGGAGGGTTGCGGGCATAAAAAAGGCCGCCCCGCGGGCGACCTTTCAGAAACGTTGAATGTTTACTGGACGGTGATGGGAATCCTTTTCGGCTTGGCCGACTCTTCCTTGGGAACCCGAATCGTCAGGACACCGTTTTTCATCTTGGCGTCAATCTTCTTTTCGTTAATATCGCCGGGGAGATTGAAGCTCCGCTCGAACCAGCCGTAACGTATCTCTTTCCGGTGGAAGGATTCATTTTCATCCACGTCTTCTTCCTTCTTCTCGCCGCGAATCGTCAGGACATTCTGCTCAAGGGAGATCTGGACGTCGTCTTTTTCCAGCCCGGGAAGCTCAACCTTCAGGATGTATTCGTCGTCCGTCTCCTTGAAATCCACCGGTGCCATCTCCCCAACGAGCGGTTCAAGCCCCCAGTTGATGGGTTCCCATAGCGTGTCCAGTAAACGCGTAGGGAACAAAGACCTTTCCGTTTCTCTTGTTGTTTTGAATGGTACCAACCAACTCATCCTTCACACCCCCTTTGTCTGGTTTCTTTTTTCGTAAAAATAAATAATCACTTTTTTGAAAGCGTCAAGTGGAAGATGGCAATCTATTCTGCTGCATTAGATTAATGCGCAAATCACGCTTATGTGACCGAGAGAGCGTTAAGTTGGGAAATGGTAAGGACCTAAGTGAATTACTCATTCATCATTTGTGTTGCGCGGATTTTCCCGCTTCACGCGGGGTTATGCCTCAGCTTCATCCTGAAAATCCCTTTGCAATTCTTCTTCCACGAACAGGATGTGACGCTGGGCGGCCTCACCAGCCCTTTCCCTCTCCCGGTTCTTGATGGCCTCGAAGATCTCGATGTGCTGGTTGAGGAGGAGTTTCCGGTTCTTTTCCTTGCTGAAAAGTTTTTCACGGGAGACCTTCTGGCAGTTCCAGAGAAGGTGATACCAGGTTGCCATCAGGTGGGACAGGATGGTGTTGTGAGTGGCGCGGGAGATGGCCAGATGAAAATCCGCGTCCGCCTTGTCTCCCAACACACCTTCATGAAAGTCTCTTTTCATCCTTGAGATAACCTGTGAAAGCTCCGCGATATCCTCGTCGTCGGCCATCTCGGTGGCGCGGCTGGCGGCCCACGCCTCCAGGGCCTTTCGAATTTCAAGGAGCTCAAAGACCTTTTGGATGTTTCCGTCCAAAACCATGCTCAAGGGATCCTGGAGGGCGTTTTTGGTCATGGGTTGGACCAGAATCTTGCGCCGGTTCTGGATATCGATGAATCCCATGGTCTGCAGGGCCTTGAGGGCCTCCCGAAGGGGGAGTCGGCTGATGCCCAGCTCCTTTGCCATCTCACGTTCCGGGGGGAGCTTGTCTCCGGGTTTTAGGATGCCCCTTTCAATCAGATCGATGAACTGGTCCACGATTTCGTCCGATATCTTTCTCGCCGGGATTTTTTTGAACATGACGGTCTCCTCTCCTCCTTTATGAGACAAATATATAACACAATTATATCATTGAGTGCAATATATTTGGTATTACCATTGAACCAGTTCAACGGTAACCGCCAAAATCCCACGGGTTACACCCTAAAAGTTTAGAGAAATATCCAATATCACAAAGGGGCTTGACAGGTCGCCGCTTCTCTGATAATTGGTAATACCATATTGATTTCCTTATCATATAACCTTGGGGGATAGGTTGTTCAGGGGTTTTGATATTTCTTTAGTTTTACATAAACGTGTTTGAATATACTAAATAAAGGAAGCGCCATGGCATCGTATCGGTTTGAATACGGAGACTCGGAGATACCCCTCGAAATCGGTGGAGGCAATATCCTGGGCAGCATCGAGGCGCGGGAGGTCCCCCCGCTTGAGAATCTGGAGGCAACGCTGCGGGAGGCCTTGAAGAATCCCATCGCGTCACCGCCCTTGCGGGAAATCGTATGTGAGACGGACCGCGTGGTAATCCTCGCGGGTGACATGACCCGTCTCTGGGTGGGAACCGACAAGTTCCTTCCCGTTATCATCGAAGAACTGATCGGTATCGGGCTTACGCACGATCAGATCACGATTCTCCTGGGGACGGGGGATCACCGGCCCCACACGGACGAGGAAAAACGACTGATCGTTGGGGACGAGATCTTTGAGAAATTCCAGGTAGTGGACCATCGCGCGCGGGAAAGAGGGGACTTGGCCCATCTGGGAGAAACGCGTCGGGGAACACCCATCTACGTGAACCGCCGGGTGATGGAGGCGGACAAGGTGATCCTGACGGGGGGGATTGTCTACCATTTTCTTGCGGGATTCGGAGGCGGGCCAAAGGCCCTCTCCGTGGGCGCCGCCGGCTATGACACCATCCAAAACAATCACAAGATCGCCCTGGGGTCCAAGGAAGAGGGATTGAACCCGAAGGTCGCCTCCGGTGTAACGTGGGGGAATCCCCTTTACGAGGATCTGGTGGACATCATGAAATCGGCAAAGGCAGATTTTCTCGTGGACACGGTGATCAACCGGGAGAAAGAGATTGCGGCCATTGTGGCGGGGGATCCCATCGAGGCCCACCGGGCGGGGGTCAGGAAGGTTGAGGAATTCTACGGGATAGAGACGAACCTGAAGGGAGACATGGTCATCGCCAGCGCCATGGGATACCCGGAGGACATCAACTTCTACCAGGTTTACAAGACGCTGGACAACGTGGTGCGGGCGGTGAGACCGGGCGGCGTGATCGTGCTGTTCGCCGAGTGCCGCGAGGGGATGGGAAACGACGATTTCGCGCGGATTTTTTCGGACTTTGCCGACA
>JALSPC010000139.1 GCA_026986155.1 bacterium | reverse complement strand
GTCCAATTGATATTTCCACGTGGATTTGTCATACTTATGCGTCTTGGGATTATATCCAGAGAAGAGCCCGTCATGGAAATCGAACCTGTCGTCGATTAAAAACGAGGCGTTGGTATATTCTGAGACGTAGGGGAAGTGAATCCGGTTACGGTCGAGAATATACTTGATCATGCCCCCGAGGAAGGCCACATCCGTCCCGGAGCGAAGCGGCGCATAGATATCCGCGCGCGCGGAGGTCCGCGTGTAACGCGGATCCACGCTGATGAGGGTGGCGCCGTTGTCCTTCGCCATGTTGACCCATTTGAAGGAAATGGGATGATTTTCGGCAGCGTTGCTGCCCATCACCAAAATGCAATCACTGTTTCGGATGTCGATCCAGTGATTCGTCATCGCGCCACGTCCAAACGACTCTGCCAGAGCCGCTACCGTCGCGCTGTGTCAGATGCGCGCCTGGTGCTCAATATAGACCAGCCCCAGGCCCCTCAGGAATTTCTGGAAGAGCCAGCACTCCTCGTTGTCGAGGGCCGCGCTTCCCACCGATGCGATGGCCGTTGTCCGGTTGACCACCTGCCCCTTGGCGTTTTTCTCCTCGAAACTGGCGTCCCGCGTCTTCTTGATTCGCTTGGCGATGGTATCCAGCATCCAGTCCCATGACTTGACCTCCCACTTGGTGCTTCCCGGAGCGCGATACATGGGCTTGGTGACGCGGCGCGGGTTGTTCGCCAGCTGGTAGAGCGCCGCCCCCTTGCTGCACAAGGCGCCCTGGTTGATGGGATGGTCCGGATCCCCCTCGGTATTCACTACCTTTCCTTTGCGGGCGTGAACGATGATCCCGCATCCCACCGCGCAATAGGGACAAATGGTGGTGGACATCTTCGCCTCCTTAATCTTCAGCGGCTGGGCGTAGGCCTTGACGCCATCAAGGCTTATCCCCAGCCCCAAGGCGGCGAGAGACGCCGTCGAGATCTTGATGAAATCCCGTCTGGTTACATCCATAAGCACACCCTCCTTTCCCTTATAAAATTTAAAAGGATACGAACCCCCATGATTCGTATCCTTCGCGCTTTATTGGCATGAGAAGTGTTTCCCACACTATCTCGCCCCGCCTTCCACTCGGAAGGTTTCAGGAGCAAAAGCTCTTTCGTGCCGTATGAACATAAACTCGCCTTGTGCTAATATTACTCTAAACTTAGTTTATTAGAATAAACCTGTTTGTCAAGGGCTATCGCGTAGTTTTTAAACATTTTTTTATAAAAACGTAAAAATTTATTGTTAACAGTGATATACGTATGTATTGAGTAATAATAAGGATTTTTCAGATAATATCATCCGTAAAAAATACTTTTTAATATAACGTTTTTTTATAGAACAAGTTTATATGAATTTACGGGATGAAAAGGACCGTTTTCGCTACGCCCTTTCGGGATCCCCGCGTTTAAACTAATGCAAAGGTTTTGCTTCCATATCTTTCACGCGCCATGAAATTCACAAATTCTCCTTTACATTCCTTGCCGATTATTTTATTATAAGAATAAAGATGGAGAGATGGCCGAGTCGGCTGAAGGCGCTCGCCTGCTAAGCGAGTGTAGGGCTTAAAACCCTACCGAGGGTTCGAATCCCTCTCTCTCCGCCATCAAATTTTTCAAGGAGGTACAAGAAAATTAAACGTCTAACACCTATACTCGTGATTTTTGCAATTGTCGCGTTTCTCGGAATTTCCTGCTCTAAATCCGATTCTTCCACGAATGAATCCAAAAAAACGCCGCCCAAACAGGTGGAGGCCAAGGCAGAGACCAAGCCGGCGGCTCCGGCCCCGACCCCCGAAGTGAAACCCGGCCCCCCCGAGAAGTTCCATCATGGCGGGATGACCAAGATGGGAGATTTCACCGTCCAGGTGCCGGAAGACGTGAAAAAGACATGGAAAAAGGTAGCGCTTTCCATCCACGCGATTAAAACAAAGAAACAGATGAGCGTCACCCTTCCCATCGGGCAGAAAACGGCCATCGAGGGAACCCCCTTCAAGATCGAGGTCCTCTATTTCCTCCCGAATTTCACCATGGGGGGATCCACCATCACCACGAAGGACAACGAGCAGAAGAACCCCGCCGCGAAGATCAAGGTTTACCAGGATGGGAAGGTCATCTGGACGGGATGGCTGTTTCAAAAGTTCCCAAAGGTTCATCCCTTTACCCACGTGGATTACCGGATCTTTCTCGTCAAGGGTCTAAAAGACTAAGCGGCCCGGACAGTTCCATGAAAATCGATTTCGAGAAAGGCGGTGGTTTGGTGCCTGTCATTGTCCAGGACGACGAGACGGGTGACGTGTTGATGCTGGCCTACATGAACGAGGTGGCGTATCAAAAGACCCTCGAGACGGGCAAGGCCACCTACTGGAGCCGGTCCCGCCGGAAACTCTGGCTGAAGGGTGAGACCTCCGGCAACGTCCAGGAAGTCAAGGGGATCTATATCGACTGCGATGAAGACACGATTCTGTTGAAGGTCCACCAGGTGGGCGGCGCGGCGTGCCATACGGGGCACCGAAGCTGTTTCTACCGCCGGATGGATGAAAAGGGAACCTTCAGAGAGATCGAACCCCCCGTCTTCAACCCGAAAGAGGTGTATAAATGAGTGATGTTCTGACATTGGGGATTCCCAAGGGGAGTCTGGAGACGGCGACGATCGATCTCTTCAAGCGTTCCGGCTGGCGAATTACCATTTATTCCAGAAACTATTTCCCCGGGATCGATGACCCACAGATCCGCTGCATCATGGCGAGGGCCCAGGAGATGTCCCGATTTGTCGAACAGGGAACCCTGGACGTGGGACTCACGGGACGGGACTGGACCATGGAAAACGATTCTGACGTGGTCGTGGTGACCGATCTCGTCTATTCCAAGGCGAGCCGCAAACCCGCCCGTTGGGTACTGGTCGTGGCGAAAGATTCCCCCATCCAGCGCGTCGAGGACCTGGAGGGGAAGAAGATATACACGGAGCTGGTCCAATTCACGAAACGATACTTCGCCGAACGCGGGATTAACGTCCAGGTCGAGTTTTCCTGGGGGGCCACGGAGGCCAAGATCATCGAGGGCCTGGCGGACGCCATCGTGGAGGTCACGGAGACGGGAAGCACCATCCGAGCCAACGGGCTTAGAATCGTGGAGGAATTGCTCGTGACCAACACCCAGCTCATCGCCAACAAGGCTGCCTGGGAAACCCCATGGAAACGGGAAAAGATCGATCAGATCGCCCTCCTGCTGACGGGCGCGCTCAAGGCCATGGGCATGGTGGGCATGAAACTGAACGTCTCGAAGGAAAACCTCGACGCGGTCATCAACCTTCTCCCCAGCCTCAACGCCCCCACTATTTCGCCGCTCTACCAGAGTGACTGGTTCGCCGTGGAAACCGTTCTGGAAGAAAAAGAGGTCCGGGATCTCATCCCGAAGCTCCAGAAGGTCGGCGCGGAAGGAATCATCGAGTATTCCCTGAACAAGATTATCTGATCGCGTTTCAACCTGGAACCCTCGTTATTCGACAACATCCCATCCGCCTATGCGTCGTTTTTTAAGTGAAGCGGCCCGGATCCGGGCGCTCTACCGCCTCAGCCGAAGATGCGAAATCTGTCCCCGGAAATGCGGGGCCGAAAGACTCGCGGGAAAGACAGGGTTCTGCAAGGCCCTGAAGTTTCCCGAGATCTCCAGCCACAATCTCCATTTCGGCGAGGAACCCCCCATCTCCGGGACCCGGGGGTCCGGCACCATCTTTCTCACCCATTGCAATCTTCGATGTGATTTCTGTCAAAACTATCCCATCAGCCACATGGGACACGGAAGACCCGCCACGGTGAAACGGCTCGCGGAGATGATGCTCTCCCTGCAAGAGCGGGGCGCCCACAACATCAATTTCGTCACGCCCACTCACTACACCGCGCAGGTCGCGCATGCCATCGTTCTGGCCCGCGGGAAGGGGCTTGTCATTCCCATCGTCTATAACACCTCAGGATACGAGCGGATCGAAACCCTCCGGCTCCTCGAGGGATTGGTGGACATCTACATGCCGGACATCAAGTTCGCCCGCCGGGAGACGGCGAAACGCTACGCGCGCGCCCCGGACTACTTCGAGGTGGCGCGGGCGGCCGTCAGGGAAATGCATCGGCAGGTGGGCGACCTGATGTTGGACGGGGAAGGCATCGCGATCAAGGGCCTCCTCGTGAGGCACCTCGTCTTGCCGGGACACGCGGAGGAGACGAGGGAGGTCCTGAAATTCATCGCCCGGGAGATCTCACCCCGAACCTATCTCAGCCTGATGAGCCAGTATTTCCCCGCCTTCAAGGCGACCGGCGATCCGGTCCTGGGCCGTCGCCTCCACCGTGAAGAATACGAAACGGCGAAGCGCCACCTCCGGTCGCTTCACCTGGATTTCGGCTGGATCCAGGAGATAAACTGAAGCTCCGGATCGGCCTTCGCGCTCTCCTTCAAAAGCTCGGCAAGGGAAATAATCCGTAGCTTGCCCGCGAGGATGTCCTTCTCTTTCAACTTCAGGTAGGCCTTAAGAAGTTGGACGCCGAATTTTTCGTTGCCGTTTCCGTGGACCAGGATGATGGACCCGTTGCGCACACGCTGCCCCTTGGCCAGCCAGGCATCCGCTCCCACCGCGATGTAGCCCATCACCGTCAACTGGCGCAACCGCGTGAAGTTGAAGATGAGCCCGGGAAACCTGAAGAAGGGGGCGTTGTAGATTCCCGCCTTTCGCATGCGTTCCGCCTGGGCCTCCACCTCCCGCGTGAAATCAACCTTCGGGTTCACCAGGAAATTCCCTTTCACGGGGTGCGTGTCGGAGTGATTCATCCAGGTAATGGCCAGTTTCTTTTCTTTGTCCCACTTCACCATCTGGGCCAGGGCTTCGGGATACCGCTCCATCCACCGACCGCTTACCGCGATCCCCACGGGCAGGGGTCTGTGAAGTTTCTCCCCCAGGGCGACCAGCCTCTCGTAAAGGGGACGGTTCCAAGGCTTGGTGGAAGGACAGAGATCCGTGGTAATAGCGATGCCGGGCGGCGAAATCCGACGGCTCCCATGATCGATAACGCCGGGACCCCGGGCGATCTGCTTGAGAACGGTCTCAAGCTCCATGTCCACCGGCGCTCCCTCACCGGCCCGGACCATCCCCGCCATGAATAAGATGAGGCAAAACGCCAAGATCAATCCCGTCAATCCCGATCCTTTATCACGCAACTTTCCCGCCATTGACAAGTCCCTCCCTTGGTATATTATCAATATCTCATGGATCCCATTTTGAAAGCAAGGAGGACCTTTTGAAAACGCACACCCCGGAAGACACCCTCGCCTTCATTCAGGAGACAGTGGAAACCCTCACCCGCCACCCCTACGAGATCTATCACGTCTCGAAACGAAGCGAGGTTATCGAGTCGAAGGACGAGGCCATCGACGGATACGAGACCGCCGCCACGGAAGGGATCGCCATCCGTATCCTTCGCGACAGCCGAATGGGATTCGGGTATACGACCAGCCTGGACTCGGAAGGCATCGAGAAGACGGTCAGGCAGGCGTTGGACAGCCTTGAGGTGGCCGAGCAGGACCCCGCCCACGAATTCCTCGACGCCGCCGTTCCCTACCCCACCCTTGACCTCTCTGATCCAGCGCTGGAGTCCCTCGGGGCAGGCCGAAAGACAGAAATGGCCATCTCCATTGAGCACGCCGCCCGCGCCTTCGATCCCCGGGTGAAACAGGTCCGCAACGCGCAGGTCTCTCTGCGCGAGGCGCGGATTCGGCTTGTCAACGCCTTCGGATTGGACCGATCCTACACGGTCACGGGCATCTCCGCGGCCATCATGCTCACGGCGGAGGAAGGCGGCATATCCGAATACGGCTGGGAATCGGCCAGCGGACATTTTCTGCGGGAAATCGCATTCGAGGAGGTGGGGGCACGGGCGGCGGAGAAGGCGGTAACTCGGTTGGGCGGTCGCCCCGTGAAAAGCGGGGAATACCCCGCACTCTTCGACCGGGAGGTGGCGGCGGAAATTCTCGACCTTCTCGCTTCCTCCTTCACCGGTGAAAATCTCTACAAAGGCAAAACCATGCTCAAGGGGAAAGAGGGCGAAGCCGTCTTCTCCCCCCTCTTGACCCTCCATGACGGCCTCCTCTTCGAGCAGGGAATGGCAGCCGCGCCCTTCGACGGAGAGGGAGAACCGGGAAGAAAAACAGCCCTCATCGAACAAGGCGTCGTTGCCGGGTTCCTCTACGACCACTACTACGCGAAAAAGATGGGAGCCCTCAGCACCGCCAACGCCGTCCGGGGCGGCATCTCCGCGCCTCCCGCTTGCGGCACCACCAACCTCTTCCTCGCGCCGGGCGAAACATCCTTCGATGACATGCTCAAGGATATTGCGGAGGGATTCTACGTGCAGGAACTGATGGGCCTCCACACGGCCAACCCCATCACCGGAGAATTCTCCCTGGGCGCGTCGGGGCAATGGATAAAAAACGGCGAACGCGCGCACCCCGTCCGGGGCGTCGCCGTCTCCGGGAACCTTTTCGACCTGCTGAAACGGGTGGAGATCGTGGGAAACGACCTGCGCTGGTTCGGGGCCATCGGCACCCCCTCCCTCCTCGTGGGGGCACTCACCATCGCTGGGACGGGGAAATCGTAAATGGCCGTGCCATAATTTAAGATACACGATTTAACCATCCAGGTGTCTCGAGACTGGCATGAAAGCGTCTCCCTGAAACGCTCGATTCAGTACAGCGCCGGAGGCGTGACATTTACCTACTTCATGCTGAAAAAAGACTGCTATTCCGGGTTTACGAAAATCGACCCCTTTTTTATGGCCCAGAAGGAGAAGGCCTTCCTCGATGCCTGCCACCTTAGCGCACAGGATCGCTACGCCCTCGGCTGAAGCGCCCTCAACATGGATCGCCCGGATACAGACAGCCTGAAAGCCCTGATGAAACCTTTTCCTCTCCCCACAAGAGGCATGGTTAAAAAGTTATGCGGGATCTTATGCAAGGTTAGAACACAGGTAAAAAGAAGGTTGACATAAGCCGGTTGGTGGCAAATTAGAGGCTGAGGAAAACAAAGTTCAACGTTTTCTTTAGGGGCTTGGCTCGCCTGCGTTTCGCCCCTGCCTACGCACGCTTGCGCGCAGGGAGACCAGGCTGGCCTTTGGGGTGAGAAAGATCTTCATCCTTTAGCAATCCCGTCAATCCCGTTTATCCTTCTCTTTCTGCAAACTATAGCGAGTCATCAACGTGGAACGTTGAATGAACTTTCTTTCCAGCCCACCAAACCCCCAGGTAAACGAAAGGGGTATCGAGAAGGGCGAAAACGAACTTGAAGAGGTACTGTCCGCCGATGAGCCCGAGGCAATCTTCAAAACCGTATGTTCCGTAGAAAGCGATAAAGATAAAGAGGGCCGTGTCGATGAGCTGTGCCGTCATGGTGGCGAGATTGTTTCGAAGCCAGAGGTGACGATCCTTCGTCACCCGTTTCCAGAAATGGAACAGAGCCACGTCACAGGTCTGGCTGGCGAGGTAGGCCACGAGTGAGGCCAAGATGATCCTGGACGAGGCCCCCAGCACCCGCCGAAAGGCTGCTTGTTGCCGGTAGAAGGGGGCGGGCGGGAGATAGATAGCGGCCTGCGTGATGAGCAAGAAAAGGATCATCATGGCAAACCCCGTCCAGACGACCCGTTTCGCCTTTCCTTTCCCGTAAGCCTCGGAGACCACGTCCGTTACCATGAATGTCACGGGATAAACAATAATGCCGGCAGGAGCTGGGATACCAAAGATCACGACAATCTTCGAGGCGATGATGTTGGCCGCCGCCAAGGCCAGGACGAACAGGACCGTCAGAAACGTGTATTTTTCGTCTGCCGAGGCCGGAAATTCCATTTCCATGAAATTGATTTCAGATCTCAGGTTTTCTTCGAGGGATAGAGGATTTCCCGGAGGGTATCCTCGGAACCACTCGACTTTTCACACAGCGCCGTAATTCCGCCCCGGGGGTTGTATTCGAGTGACACCTTAAGATACCTGGGACTTAATAGCTTCCATAGGTCATCATAGATTCGGATCGTCGCGTTTTCCTGGTAGATACCCACCGGCCGGAACGAGACGATGTAATACTTCAGGGACTTCAGTTCCACAAGCCTTTCTCCGGGAACGTAACGAATCGTCAAGCGCCCAAAATCAGGAAGCCCTGAAAAGGGACAAACCGCCGAAAATTCTTCCGTCTCATAGGAAACGAGTTGTGGCTTACCCGCGTAAGGCAAGGCCTCGAGCCAATCCTTACGGATGGCCTCCTCAGTTTCCCATTTGATTATCTTTCCTCCCGCCGTTGGCATGTCCTCTCTCCTCTGGTTAAAATGGCCCTCACGCTATCCGAGATTCATGGCTGTGTCAATACTCTTAAAATTTTCAGACCTGTTATCGTATCTATTTTATGGAATCAATATCCCCTGGGACGATAACCTTGATCGGCTCCCGAATATGTTTGGATTTGGCAAAATTTCTCAAACGCGCCAGCATGGGCCAGGTTATTTCCTGCCCCTTCGCCATGAGGAGAACGCCATCCACGGTATAGAGGTCTTCCGCGAGAACCATCGTCCCTTTCAATTCCCGCAGGGAGATCTCCCGCACCGTGGCTTTCGCGGTTTTTTCAATCAACGCTTCAACAAGCCCCAGGATTCGCGGATCGTATTTGAACGCCTCCTTTTGAAGTCGCAAGCGTGCCACGTCGGGAGGAAACCCGGCGGTCAGCAGGGCGTCTAAATCGAGGGCGACTTTGAGAATTCTCGATCCCAGAGGTATTTCCTCTCCCGCTTTCCTGTCTCTCGGAATTCCCGTTCCATCGAAATTTTTCTCTTGATAAGCAATTATTTCCGCGATTTCTT
>JALSPC010000138.1 GCA_026986155.1 bacterium | reverse complement strand
AGACAATGTAACGATTGAGGTGAAATTGATCACGTCGATAGCGATGGAAGAGGGATTGCGATTTGCGATACGGGAAGGTGGCCGGACGGTAGGCGCCGGGGTCATCAGCAAGGTTATCGAATAAGCGGGGCGATAGGGGAAGGAAATGTTGAATCAAAAGATAAGAATCTGTTTGAGAGCTTATGACCATAAACTGCTCGACCAATCGGTCGAGGAGATCGTCAACACGGTGAAAAAGACGGGCGCCAACGTGGCGGGGCCCATCCCGCTGCCCACGGTCATCAACCGGTATTGCGTGTTGCGGTCTCCGCACATCGATAAGAAGTCGCGGGAGCAATTCGAAATTAGGACGCATAAGCGCATTCTGGATATCATCGATCCTTCCCAGCAAACGGTGGATGCCCTGATGAAACTTGATCTTTCCGCCGGCGTGGATGTGGAAATCAAGTTGTAGGGAAAAAAAGGACGAGGAGTCTTTTGAAGGGGTAGAACAAATGAATGGGTTGATAGGAAAAAAACTTGGGATGACGCAGGTCTTTGACGAAAAGGGACGCGTTTTCCCCGTGACGGTTCTCCAGGTCGGGCCGTGTTTCGTGGTTCAGCGGAAAACGTCCGGGAAGGAAGGATACGACGCGGTACAGGTAGGCTTCGGCCGGAAGAAGATGAAGAACGTGACGAGACCCCTCGAGGGACATCTGAAGAAGGCGGATTTTGACGAGGGCTTCGAGGTCCTGCAGGAATTGGAAGTGAGCCCCGACGAAGCGGTCGAGGTAGGCCAGTCCCTGACCCTTGAAATGTTCGAGGTAGGTGAGTATGTGGATGTCACCGGAAAGAGCAAGGGGAAGGGATTCACGGGCGTCATGAAACGCCACGGGTTCCACGGAACCCCCGCCGCCCACGGGACCCACGAATATTTCCGGCACGGCGGATCCATCGGTTCATCCGCCTATCCCGCCAAGGTCTTCAAAGGCATGAAAATGCCCGGGCAGAAGGGGAATGAGCGGGTGACCATCCAAAATCTGGTCGTGGTGGATATCAAGAAGGAACGGAACCTCATGCTGGTCAAGGGGGCCGTTCCGGGACCGAACGGCGGCATCGTCCTCGTGAAGCGGGCGGTCAAGAAGCCGAAAAAGAACTAATAACAGACAGGGTAAGGAAAAACCATGGCAACAATGCAAGTGCTCGATCAATCGGGCCAGAAGGTCGGAGAACTGGCCCTGAAGGGAGAGATCTTTTCAGGTGAGGTCAAGCCCCATCTTATTCACGAGGTGGTGAAGATGCAGCTCGCCAACCGGAGGGCGGGGACGGCTTCCACCAAGAACCGGTCCGCGGTTCGCGGCGGCGGAAAGAAGCCCTGGAGACAGAAGGGAACGGGACGCGCCCGCGTGGGGACGATTCGTTCTCCCCTGTGGCGGGGCGGCGGTGTAGTCTTCGGGCCCACCCCGAGGGATTACGGTTATAAAGTTCCCAAGAAGGTGCGAAAGGGGGCCCTTCGTTCGGCCGTGATGCTGAAGGCCCAGGAAGAGAAACTTATCATCGTGGATAAGTTCGAACTGCCTGAGGCGAAAACGCGGGAGTTTGCGAAGATACTGAATGACCTTTCCGTTACGGAAGGGCTTGTGGTCATCGAGGGAAAGAACGAGGTCCTGGAGAGGGCTTCCCGGAACATCCCATCCGTCAAGGTCCTGCGGGTCGAGGGGCTGAACGTCTATGACATCATGCGTTACGACACCCTGGTCATGACCCGGCAGGCGTTCGAAAAATTAGAGGGGGTACTGGCCCTATGAGCATGGAACAATACTACCAGATTATACATCATCCCATCATCAGCGAGAAGAGCACGGACCTGAAGGGGACGAACAACCAGTTGGTCTTCAAGGTTGCCATGAACGCCAACAAGGTGGAGATAAAAAAGGCAATCGAGGCCATCTTCGGGGTCAAGGTTCTGTCCGTCAGGACCATGCGGGTTGTGGGAAAGCGGAAGCGGTTGGGGCGTTTTATGGGAAAACGCCCGGACTGGAAAAAAGCGATCGTGAAACTTAAGGAAGGCGATTCCATCGATTTCTTTGAAGGCGTGTAACGTTTTCTTAAATTAGGGTTGAAGGAGAAACCTCATGGGTATCAAACAATATAAACCGACATCTCCGGGACGGCGTTTTCAGAGTGTTTCGACGTTTGAGGATATCACGAAAAGGAAGCCGGAACGTTCCCTGTTGAAGCCCCTGAAAAAGTCGGGCGGCAGGAACGCCACGGGAAGGATCACAGTGCGTCACCGCGGGGGCGGGACGAAGCGGCGTTACCGCGTCATCGATTTCAAGCGAGACAAGCACGGGATACCCGCGAAGGTGGCCGGGATCGAGTATGATCCCAATCGGTCCGCCCGGATCGCCCTTTTGCACTACGTGGACGGGGAGAAACGTTACATCCTCGCGCCCCTCGGCTTGAAGGTGGGAGACCAGATTATCGCGGGGGAAGAGGTGGACATCAAGCCGGGCAACGCCCTGCCGTTGAGCAATATCCCCCTGGGGACCCTGATTCACAACATCGAGTTGAAGATCGGGAAGGGGGGACAGTTGGTCCGGAGCGCCGGCGGTTACGCCCAGTTGATGGCGAAGGAAGGGAACTACGCGCAGGTGCGTCTGCCCTCCGGAGAGGTCCGCATGGTTCACTTGAAGTGTTACGCCACCATCGGGCAGATCGGCAACCTGGACCATGAAAACGTCTCTTTGGGGAAAGCGGGCAGAACCCGTTACCTGGGGCGCCGGCCCCACGTTCGCGGCGTGGCCATGAACCCCGTGGATCATCCCCTGGGCGGAGGCGAAGGGAAGAGCTCCGGCGGACGGCATCCTGTCACGCCCTGGGGCGTTCCCACCAAGGGGTACCGGACGAGGAAAAACAAGGCGACGGATAAATATATTATAAGAAGGCGTTACCAGTAGGGAGGGTATCAGTGAGTCGTTCTATTAAAAAGGGACCTTTCGTGGACGAGCACCTGTTGGTGAAGGTGCAGGCCATGCAGGAAGAGACCCGCAAGGGGTCGAAAATCATCAAGACATGGTCACGAAGGTCGACCATTATTCCGGAGTTCGTCGGGTTGACATTCGCAGTTCACAATGGTAAGAAATTCATTCCCGTTTTCGTGACCGAGGAAATGGTTGGATTCAAATTAGGTGACTTTTCGCCCACGAGAACATTCCGAGGACATGCGGGTGACAAGAAATCACGGGCGAAACGATAAGGTGAGGAACGAATAGATGGAAGTCCGATCGAAACTTAGGTTTGTGAGAATTTCTCCGAGGAAGGCGCGGAAGGCGGTCGATCTGATCCGGGGGAAAGGCGTGGAGGAGGCCTCGAATCTTCTGGTGCTTTCACCGCGGAAATCCGCCCGGATTGTGAAAAAGGTCCTGGACTCGGCCATCGCCAATGCCAACGCCAATTACAGCATGGACGTTGACAACCTCTTCGTGAAACGGGCGTTCGTGGACGAGGGCGCGACGATGAAACGGTTTATGCCCCGCGCCATGGGGAGGGCGACGCAAATACTGAAGAGAACGAGCCATATAACGATCGTCCTCGACGAGAAAAGTTCATAGGTAAGGAGGTTGCTTTGGGGCAGAAGGTTCATCCCTTGGGATTTAGGTTAGGGGTCATCAGGACGTGGGATGCCAAATGGTATGCCGACAAGGACTACGGGGAGCTCCTCTTCGAGGATCTGAAGCTCCGCAAATATCTGAAGAAACGGCTCTACAACGCCGGAGTTTCCAAGATTGAAATCCGCAGGGCCGTCGATCGGAACAAGAAGGCGACCATCGACATTTACGCGGCACGGCCCGGGATCATCATTGGCAAGAAGGGGGCGGACGTGGAGAATCTCCGCAAGACCCTTGAGCGGATGACGGGGAAGGAGATCAACCTCAATATCAAGGAAGTCAAGCGCGTGGAGATGGACGCCCAGTTAGTGGCTGAGAACGTGGCCACCCAGTTGGAGCGGCGCGTGGCCTTTCGAAGGGCGATGAAACGGAGCGTGAGCGCGGCCATGAAGTTCGGGGCGAAGGGCATCAAGATCGCCTGTGCCGGGCGGCTCGGGGGGGCCGAAATGGCCCGTCGGGAATGGTACCGGGAAGGACGCGTGCCCCTGCAGACCCTTCGCGCGGACATCGACTACGGGTTCGCCGAGGCTAAGACGACCTACGGCGTGATCGGCGTCAAGGTCTGGATCTACAAAGGCGACATCTATACATAGAGAGAAACCGGATTACTTGAGAGGATAGCACCATGTTAATGCCGAGCAAGGTTAAACACAGAAAGCAGCAGAAGGGAAAGATGCGCGGGCTGTCGGCCCGGGGGAACAAGGTCAATTTTGGAGAGTTCGGCCTTCAGGCCCTGGGGCGCGGCTGGATGACGGCGCGCCAGATCGAGGCGGCTCGTATCGCCATCACCCGTCACGTCAAGCGCGGCGGAAAGATCTGGATACGCGTCTTTCCGGACAAGCCCATAACGAAGAAACCCGCGGAAACACGGATGGGGAAGGGAAAAGGATCCCCGGAAGGATGGGTCTGCGTCATCAAGCCGGGAAGGATCCTCTATGAGATCGAGGGAGTTCCGGAGGACAAGGCCCGCGAGGCCTTTTTGCTTGCCGCGCACAAGCTGCCCTTCAAGACCCGTTTCGTGAGTCGGGAGGAAATTCATGAAGGCTAACGATTTCAGAGAATTGAGCCTTGATGAGCTGAAGGCCCGCGAGAGGGACCTGCGGGAGGAGATCTTCAATCTCCGTTTCCGGCTCGCCACGGGACAGCTCGAAAACACGGCGAAGGTCTCCATCGCGAAGCGGGACCTGGCGCGTTTGTTGACCGTATTAAACGAAAAGAAGGCTCAGGCTTAGGCCGACGCAAGGAGAAAGGCAGGAATGGCGGACACAGAAAAGACCGTAAGGCATAAAAAAGTGCTCATTGGAACCGTGGTCAGCGACAAGATGGACAAGACCGTCGTCGTTCAGGTGAAACGCCTTTTCATTCACCCGAGGTACAAGAAATACGTGCGAAGGAACGCGAGATACAAGGCCCACGACGCGACTAACCAGTGCGGCATCGGAGACAAGGTCCAGATCATCGAGTCGCGGCCCTTGAGCAAGGACAAGCACTGGCGGGTGAGCAAAATCATAGAGAAGGCCGTTTAGGCTTTTTGGTAGGGAGAAGATCCAATGATTCAGATGCAAACCATACTGAATGTGGCCGATAATTCCGGCGCGAAGAAGATCGGCTGCATCAAAGTCCTTGGAGGAACCCGGAAACGTTACGCCGGCGTCGGGGACATCATCGTGGCCTCAGTCAAGGAGGCGATGCCCAACTCCAAGGTCAAGAAGGGGTCCGTGGTCAAGGCGGTCATCGTCCGGACGGCCAAGGAAATTCGCCGTGAGGATGGTTCCTACATCAAATTCGACGACAATTCCGCCGTCCTGATCAACCCGCAGAAAGAGCCCATCGGCACCCGGATCTTCGGGCCCGTCGCGAGGGAACTGCGGGCGAAACGCTTCATGAAGATCATCTCTCTTGCCCCGGAGGTATTGTGATGGCGGTTAAGAGCTACAAGAACTACCACGTGAAAAAGGGCGACATGGTCGAGGTCCTTGCCGGGAAGGAAAAAGGCAAGACGGGGAAAATCCTGAAGATCCTCAAGAAGAAGGACCGGGTCATCGTCGAGAAGGTGAACTTCGTCAAAAAGCACGCGCGCCCCGGCGGGAAGTTCGCCAAGGGCGGAATCGTGGAGATGGAGGCCCCCCTGCATATCTCGAACGTCGCCCTTTATTGCAGCCGCTGTTCCAAGGGCGTCCGGTTCGGTATCAGCGTCCTGGAAGATGGGAAAAAAGTGCGCATCTGTAAGAACTGCGGCGAACAAATCGATTGAGGTTAGGAGATCATGAGTTTCCTTTTTGAAAGATACCAGAAAGAGGTCGTGCCGGCCCTGATGAAGAAGTTCAACTACAAGAACGCCATGCAGGTCCCGAGGCTGGATAAGATCGTGGTGAACATGGGGTTGGGCGAGGCCGTTCAGAACATCAAGATACTGGACCACGCGGTGGAGGAGCTCACCGTGATTACGGGGCAGAAGCCGGTGATCACCCGGGCCAAGCGTTCCATCGCCCAGTTCAAGTTGCGGGCCGGGATGCCCATCGGGTGCATGGTTACCCTGAGGAAGGATCGCATGTATGAATTCTTCAATCGGCTCGTGAACGTGGCCCTGCCGCGCGTGAGGGACTTCCGGGGGATCTCCCCCAAATCCTTCGACGGACGCGGGAACTTTGCCATGGGCGTGAAGGAACAGATTATCTTCCCGGAGGTGGATTACGACACCATCGACAAGATAAAGGGTTTCAACGTGGTGGTGACCACCACCGCGAATACAGATGAAGAGGGCCTGGCGCTGTTGAAATTGCTGGGCATGCCGTTCAGGGAAAGATAGGAGGGAACATTGGCGAGAAAGGCGTTAATCGAGAAGGCGAGACGGCCCAAGAAGTTCAAGGTTCGAGAGTATAACCGCTGTCCCATCTGCGGACGGTCGAGGGGATACTACCGGAAGTTCAACATGTGCCGCATTTGCCTGAGGAAGTATGCCCTCGAAGGGCTCATCCCCGGTGTCATAAAATCGAGCTGGTGATAAATTTATTTGGATTGGGAGGAAACGAGTAAATGTCCATGACAGATCCTATCGCGGATATGCTCACGCGCATCCGGAACGCCAACCGGGCGGGGCTCGAGATGGCGGATATTCCCTACTCGAACCTGAAGAAGGGAATCGTCGAGATCCTTAAGGAAGAGGGCTTTATCAAGAACTTCAAGCTCGGGAAGGATGGGCAGGGTCACCCCACCATCCGGGTCTATCTGAAAAAGGCCCCTGGGCCCTTCAAGCCTCTGAACGACCTGCAGCGCATCAGCCGGCCGGGACGGAGGGTCTATGTGAAAAGCAAAGATATCCCCACGATCCTCAACGACGTGGGCATCGCGATTCTTTCGACATCCAAGGGCATCATGACCAATCGAAGGGCCAAGATGGAAAACGTTGGGGGCGAACTCCTCTGCAAGGTTTGGTAGGAAGGAACGAGAGCTATGTCCAGAATAGGGAAAAAACCGGTTATCATAGAAAAAGGCGTGCAGATTACGGTCGATGACAGGACGGTCAAGGTCAAGGGGCCTAAGGGCGCGTTGTCCCAGGTGATTCCCGAGGGGGTCTCCATCGACATTCGCGACAACGAACTCTACGTCGTCAAGGCTCGAGAGGGAAAGCTGGCGAAGAAGGCGGATGCCTTCCAGGCCCTGACCCGGTCGCTGATTCAGAACATGGTGGACGGGGTCACCAAGGGTTTCGAAAAGAAGCTGGAGATTATCGGCGTGGGGTATCGCTCAGCGCTGGAAGGGCGAAACCTGAACCTGAGCCTCGGCTATTCCCACCCCGTCATCTACCCTCTGCCGGAAGGGATTGAGGTTGCCATTGAAAAGCAGACCCAGATCACCGTCAAGGGGATCGACAAACAGTTGGTGGGATCCACGGCGGCGAAGATACGGTCCTATCGACCCCCCGAGCCCTACAAGGGAAAGGGAATCCGTTACGCCGGGGAACATATCCGAAGGAAGGTCGGAAAGACAAAGTAAAATCTCACAGAACGGGAATGATACACCATGGATAAGAACATACGGAAACGGGAAGCCAGGCTGAAGAGAAAGCGCCGGGTGAGAAGAGTGGTTTGGGGAACTGAGGAACGTCCGCGCCTCACCGTGTACCGGAGCCTGAAACACATCTATGCCCAAGTTGTCCTCGACACGGAAGGAAAGACCCTGTGCCAGGCCTCCACGGTGGACAAGGAACTGAAGGGCAAGCTCAAGGGAACCTCGAACAAGGAAGCCGCGAAGATGGTGGGCGAGCTGATCGCCGAAAGGGCCAAGGCGGTGAAGATTGAAAAGGTGGTCTTTGACAGAAATGGATACCTGTACCACGGCCGGGTCAAGGCCCTGGCCGATGGCGCAAGGGAAAAAGGGTTGATTTTTTAACCAAGTGGGGAGGTTTTGTTGAACAACCAATTTGAAGATTTGAATGAAGAAGAACTGATCGACAAGGTTGTTTATATCAACCGCGTGGCGAAGGTCGTGAAGGGTGGTCGTCGTTTCAGCTTCAGCGCGCTTGTCGTGGTGGGTGACGGCAAGGGTCGGGTTGGCGCGGCCCTGGGTAAGGCCAACGAGGTGCCGGAGGCGATCCGGAAGGGCGTGGAAAAGGCCAGGAAGAACCTGATGGAGGTGGCCTTGGACCGCCATACCATTCCCTTCGAGGTGCTGGGTGAGTACGGCTCGGGGAAGGTCCTCCTGAGGCCCGCCTCCGAGGGAACGGGCGTCATCGCCGGCGCCGCGGTTCGCGCCGTGGTGGAACTGGCGGGGGTTCAGAACATCCTGACCAAGTCCATCGGGTCCAACAATCCCCACAACCTGGTCAAGGCGACCCTTGATGGCTTGAAACAGTTAGGCAACCCTGAGCTGATCAGGCGGTTCCGCAAAGAGACGGCCGTCAAGAAGACGGCTTAACGCAATCGGGGCAAGGGAAATGGCGAAGAAACTGAAAATCACGTTGGTTAAGAGCGAGATCGGACACAAACGAACGCACCGAAGGGTCTTGAGGAGCTTGGGGCTTCGTAAGAGGAACCAGACGGTGGAGAAGTTCGACACCCCGATCATCCGGGGAATGATCAACAAGGTCAACTACCTGCTCCACGTAGAAACCATTGAGTGAGGAGACGATGAAACTCAGCGATTTGAAACCACCGAAGGGTGCCGTCAAGCGGAAGAAACGCGTTGGGTGTGGGACCGGTTCGGGCCACGGATGTACCTCTTGCCGCGGGAACAAGGGACAGCGCTCCCGTTCCGGTGGCGGCGTTCCTCCCTGGTTCGAGGGCGGCCAGATGCCTCTGCAGCGTCGCCTGCCAAAACGGGGCTTTGTGA
>JALSPC010000137.1 GCA_026986155.1 bacterium | reverse complement strand
GGGAAACGGCTTCCCTTTGATGCCGGGGCCTTTGACGTTTGCCTCCTGGTTGTGACCCTCTGCTTCGTCGCGGACCCCCGCGCGGTGCTCGAAGAAGCCTACAGGATCCTGCGGCCCGGCGGCGCCGTCGTCCTCGGCCTGGTGCTTGCCGAATCCCCCTGGGGGAGGGTATATCGGCGGCAGGGACAGGAGGGGCATCCCTTCTATTCGCTGGCCACGTTCTACTCCCGCGGAGAGGTTCTCCGGCTCCTCGCGGATGCCGGGTTTGCCGGCCCCGAGATCGTCTCCACCCTTTTTCAGCCTCCGGGGAAATCGACCTATGAGCCGGAAGAGCCGGTCCCGGGATACGATCCCGCCGCCGGTTTCACCGTGTTCAGGGCGTTGAAGCCGGCGTCCTGATTCGTTTCTTTTTGTTTTCATTGCAAAATCCGCTTGAAATCCCCCCGGCCGGGGCTTGACGAACCCCCGAAACTTCTCTAAAAGAGACAAGACAAACTTGGGAGACGGTGAATTCATGGCTGAACAGGACAGTTTGCGCGACGTGCGCTTGAAGAAGATAGAGGAACTGAAGGAACAGGGCGTTCCCGCCTTTCGGAACGATTTTCGACCCACCCACCAACTGAAGGATATCCTGGAGACCTACGAGGCCTGGGACGGCGAGAAGCTGGAGGGGCTTGACGCCACCTTTTCGCTGGCCGGCCGGATGGTGGCCCTCCGGAGCTTCGGCAAGGCGGCGTTCGTCAAGCTGATGGACATGACGGGCCGGCTGCAGGTCTATGTCCGCAAGGACAAGGTGGGGGAGGCGGCCTTCGCCGTCTTCAAGAAGCTGGATGTGGGCGACATCATCGGCGTGACGGGATCCCTCTTCCGGACGAGAACGAACGAGTTGACCCTGCTGGCCGACTCGGTGGTCTTGCTGACCAAGTCGGTCCGGCCCCTGCCGGAGAAGTGGCACGGCCTGACCGACGTGGAGACCCGCTACCGCCAACGCTACGTGGATTTGATCGTCAACCAGGACGTGCGGGAGATCTTTTTCAAGCGCAGCCGCATCATCGGTCTGATAAGGCAGTTCTTCACGGAGCGGGGGTTTTTGGAGGTGGAAACCCCCATGATGCAGCCCGTTTATGGCGGCGCGGCGGCCCGTCCCTTCGTGACCCACCACAACGCGCTGGACATGAAGCTCTACCTGCGCATCGCCCCGGAGCTCTACCTGAAGCGGCTCGTGGTGGGAGGCTTCGACCGGGTCTTCGAGCTGAACCGAAACTTCCGGAACGAGGGGATCTCCACCCAGCACAATCCCGAGTTTACCATGCTGGAGTTCTACCTCGCCTACGCCACCTATCACGACCTGCTCGACCTGACGGAGACCCTCGTCAATCACCTCGTTACTACCCTCTACGGCAAGACGACCCTCCCCTTCGGCGAGCACGCCATCGACTACCGTTCTCCCTGGAAGCGGATGACGGTGAAGGAAGCGGTCCTGGTCCACGCCCCCGGCATTACGGAGGAGATCCTGGGCGACATCGAAAAGATGGAAAATTACGTTCACGAGAAGACGGATGTGGAGATCTCGGGCACGGTCAGCGCGGGGAAGCTCCTCATGACCATCTTCGAAGAGACGGTGGAGGACAAGCTCATCCAGCCCACCTTTATCACCCAGTATCCCGTGGAGGTTTCTCCCCTGTCGCGGCGCAACGAAGCGGACCCCGCCTTCACGGACCGCTTCGAACTGTTTATCGCGGGGCGGGAGATCGCCAACGGCTTTTCCGAGCTCAACGACCCCATCGACCAGAAGCAGCGTTTCCTGGACCAGCTCAAGGAGCGGGAGACAGGGGACGAAGAGGCCCACCAGATGGACGAGGATTACATCCGGGCCCTGGAATACGGGATGCCGCCCACGGCGGGGGAGGGCATCGGCATCGACCGGCTCACCATGCTTTTGACCAACGCCCTCTCCATCCGGGAGGTGATTTTCTTCCCGCTGCTCCGCCCGGCCAAGGACACGGATGATGAGATATGAATCCTTCATCTCGTTTCGATACCTGAAATCCAAGCGGCGCCAGTCCTTCATCTCGGTCATCACGCTCATCTCGGTGGCCGGCGTGACCCTCGGCGTCATGGCGCTTATCATCGTCCTGTCGGTCATGCGGGGATTCGAGAACGACCTGAAGGGGAAGATTCTCGGGATGAACGCCGACATCGTGGTCCTGCGCAGCGGCGGCGTCATCCTGGACCCGGACCGGATCGTCCGGGAGATCCGGAAGGTTCCCGGCGTGACGGGGGCCAGCCCCTTCGTCTACTCCCAGGCCATGCTTTCCTCGCTGTTGTCCGCCACGGGGATCGTTTTGAGGGGGATCGACACGAGGAGCATCGGCCAGGTTACCATCCTGCCGAAGATTATCAAGAAGGGGACGCTGGACCTGCGCCCGGACGGGGGGCTTCCCGGCATCCTCATCGGGAGCGAACTGGCGAAGACCCTCGCCCTCCGGGTGGGCGACGTGGTGCGCGTGATTTCGCCCCAGGGGATGGTTCTGACGCCGGCGGGGAGCATCCCCCGGTTCCGGCGGTTCCGCATCAAGGGGATCTTTGAGTCGGGCATGTATGACTACGATTCCGGGTTCGCCTTCATCGATCTGAAGGTGGCGCAGCGGTTTTTCCGCATGCGGGGCGGCGTGACGGGGATCGAGGTGAAGGTGAAGGATGTCTACGCCGTCAAGAAGATTGGGAAGATGATACGCAGGCGGCTGAAGTTTCCCTATTTCACCCGGGACTGGATGACCATGAACCGGAACCTCTTTTCCGCCCTGAAGCTGGAGCGGATTACCATGTTCATCATCCTTACCCTCATCGTCTGGGTGGCGGCCTTCAACATCGTCAGTTCCCTCATCATGGTGGTGATGGAGAAGAACCGGGACATCGCCATCCTCAAGGCGATGGGGGCCACCCACCGCTCCATCATGCGCATCTTCATGCAGGAAGGGATGATCGTCGGCGTCTTCGGGACCTTCCTCGGCTCGGCGTTGGCCTACATCGCCTGCGCGCTCCTCAAGAAATACCAGTTCATCAAGCTGCCCACCGACGTCTATTACATCTCCACCCTGCCCGTGCAGATGTCGTGGTTCGACTTCGCCGTCATCGCCGTGTCGGCCATCGGGATCTGTTTCCTCGCCACCATCTACCCGGCGCGCCAGGCGGCGAATCTGCCGCCGGTGGAGGGGCTCCGGTATGAGTGAGGTCCTGCTTGCCGCCCGGGGAATCAAGAAATCCTACCTCTCCGCGACCCGCCGGGTCGAGGTCTTGAAGGGAGTGGACCTGGACGTCCGGAGGGGCGAATCGGTCTGCATCCTGGGGGTCTCCGGGACGGGAAAGAGCACCCTGCTGCACATCCTGGGAACCCTGGACGTGCCGACGGAGGGAACCGTCCTCTTCGAGGGTGACGACGTGTTCGGGCTTTCCGGGGCGGACTTGGCGGCGTTTCGGAACCGGACCATCGGGTTCGTCTTCCAGTTCCACTACCTCCTCCCCGAGTTCACGGCCCTGGAGAACGTCATGATGCCGGCGCTCATCGCGCGGACCCCGGCCGCGAAGGCGCGGCGCCGCGCCGAGGAGCTCCTGGAGAGGGTGGAGGTGGCGCACAGACTGACGCACAAGCCCGGCGAGCTGTCGGGCGGAGAGCAGCAGCGGGTGGCCATCGCCCGGGCCCTGATGATGTCGCCGGCGCTCCTGCTGGCGGACGAACCGACGGGAAACCTCGACCCCGAAACCGCCCGGACGGTTCACGACCTGATCCTCTCCCTCAACGAAACGGAAAACCTGACCCTCGTCGTGGTCAGTCACAACCCCGAGCTGGCCGCCACCATGGACAGCGCCTACACGTTAATGAACGGCCGGCTGGTTAGAAAAAACATCGAAGGAGGTTACGCGTGAACATAACCGACAAGAAAGCCGACAGAATCACCCAGCTTCCCCCCTACCTCTTCGCCGAGCTGGACCGGAAGAAGGAAGAGGTCCAGAAAAAGGGGATGGACATTATCGACCTGGGCGTGGGTGATCCCGATCTGCCCACGCCGGAACACATTGTTGCGAAGATGAAGGAGTCTGTGGCCAATCCCGACTACCACACCTATCCCTCCTACGCGGGAATGCCCGATTTCCGGCGGGCCGTGGCCGGGTGGTATGAAAGGCGTTTCGGTGTCCATCTCAATCCCGAGACCGAGGTCCTGGCCCTCATCGGGTCCAAGGAGGGGATTGCCCACATGCCCCTGGCCTTCATCAACCCCGGTGACGTGGGCCTCTACGCCAGCCCCGGCTATCCCGTTTACCGGACGGGGATCCAGTTCGCCGGCGGTATCCCCCATGCCGTGTCTTTGCTGGAGAAAAATGCCTTTCTCCCCGACCTTGAGGCCATCCCAAAGGATGTCGCCCGGAAGGCGAAACTCTTCTTCCTCAACTACCCGAATAACCCCACGGGGGCGGTGGCGGAGCGTGATTTCTTTGAGAGTCTCGTCGATTATGCCCGGGAGAACGAGATCATTATCTGCCACGACGCGCCCTATACCGAGATGAGCTACGACGGCTACAGGCCCATGAGTTTCCTCGAGGTGGAGGGGGCGAGGGAGGTAGGAATCGAGTTTCACTCCCTCTCCAAGACCTACCGCATGACGGGCTGGCGCCTGGGGTTCGCCGTGGGAAACGCGGAGGCCGTCGGTGCCCTGGGCAAGGTCAAAAGCAACATCGACTCCGGCGCCTTCGAGGCCGTGCAGGCGGCGGGCATCGAGGCCCTGACCGGCGACCAGGCCTGCGTGGAGGAGATGCGCGCCACCTACCAGGGCCGCCGGGACCTGATGGTCAGGGCCCTGAACGCCATGGGGTTGTCCGTCGCCTCCCCCAAGGCCACCTTCTACCTCTGGATCACGGTGCCGGCGGGATACACCTCCGCCGCCTTCGCCACGAAGGTCCTGGAGGAGACGGGCATCGTTATCACCCCGGGAAACGGCTTCGGTCCCGAGGGCGAGGGTTACGTCCGCATGGCCCTGACGGTGAGCGAAGACCGCCTGAAGGAGGCTATCGAGCGGCTGAAGAACCTGGCGTTTTGAGAGGTCGCGACGCGTGATTTGTGTCGGGTGACGGGGGAGGCCTGGAGATTGGGCCTTCCCTTTTTTACTTTCGCTTGAACACCAGCCTGATCGGCAGCCCCGTGAAATCGTAGGCCTCCCGCAGCCGGGCGGCCAGGAAACCAGCGTGTAAATGCTATAGGAGCGCGAGGGATTCGTTCTTGATGTCGCCGATGAGCATGTGGCCGGGGGCGTGAGTGATGACCAGATCCGGCTTTGCATTCCGGATCACCGCTTGGGGGGTCACGCCGCAGGCCCAGAAAACGGGGATTTCCCCTTCCCGTACGGTGACGGGATCGCCGTAGTCGGGTTTTCCCAGGTTCCTGATCCCGATGGCCTCCGGGCGTCCGATATGCACGGGGGCGCCATGAACCAAGGCGTAGCGGGTCGTGATTTGGACGGCGCGCACCACCAGCGCCTCCGGGATGGGGCGCATGGTAACCACCAGGTTCCCTTTGAAGATTCCCGCCGACGCCACGGGGATGGAGGTGTTGAACATTGGGACGTTCTTTCCCTCCTCGATATGTCTCACGGGAATGTCGTTTTTCAGGAGGGCCTCCTCGAAAGAAAAGCTGCAACCCAAGAGGAACGTAATGAAATCTTCCCTCCAAAGATCGCGGATGTCCTTTACCGTCTCCACGAGGTCTCCGTTTCGGTAGATGCGGTAGCGGGGGATGTCGGTACGGATATCCGCCCCTTTCGCCAGGGATTCCGTCAGATAGATCCCAGGCTCCAGGACCTCCAGGACGGGACAGGGCTTGGGATTCCGCTGGCAGAAGAGAAGAAAGTCGAAGGCGTAAGCCTTCCGCAGGACGACGAGATTCGCCTGGACGTAACCCGGCGCCAGTCCCGCCGTGGGGTGACTTATGCGCCCTTCACGGATTCCCTTTCGTATCTCTTCCGGCGTCTGCATGGCCGATTCCCCCTTAAAGTCCGTTTTTAGTCTGTAGGTCGCCCGCTTCGCGGGCTTGAAGTCCGAAGTCTGAAGGGGTTTTTGCTTCAGTCTTCAGCCTTATTCCTTTTACCTCTCCTTTTACATCCCCAGGAACGCCTTTTGTATCTCGGGTGACTCCAGGAGCTCGCGCGCAGGTCCTTCCGTCACGACCCGCCCCGTCTGGATGACGTAGCCCTTGTCGGATATCTCCAGGGTTTCCCGAACGTTCTGCTCCACCAGGAGGATGGTCATCTTCTCTTCCTTCAGTTTCTTGACCGTGTCGAGAACCTCGTCAACCAGGACCGGCGCAAGGCCGAGGGACGGTTCGTCCAGCATCAAAACCTTCGGGTTAGACATGAGCCCCCGTCCGATGGCCACCATCTGCTGTTCACCGCCGGAAAGGGTATTGGCAAGTTGGGTCCTGCGCTCTTTCAGACGCGGGAAGAGGTTATAGACATACTCGAGGTTTTCTTTTTTCTTCGCCTCATCGTCGATAACGTAGGCCCCGATGAGGAGGTTTTCCTCCACAGTCATGGGGCCGAACAGCATCTTCTCCTCCGGAACGTAGGTTAGTCCCAGCCGGACGATCTCCTCCGTGGGCAGGAGCCGGATGTCCCGGCCCTCGAACAGGATCTTCCCCTGGTAGGCCCGCTGGGACCCCATGATGGCCCGCAGGATGGTTGTCTTCCCCGCGCCGTTGGAGCCCACGATACAGACCGTCTCTCCCCTGTTGACCTCGAAGGAAACCCCCTGGATGACGGGCAGGCCGGAATACCGGACCCAGAGGTCCTCTATCTTCAGGATCGGTTCCATCAGGCCCCCTCCCGCCGCTGTTGCGCCACGAAACGTTCCCCCAGGTAGGCCTTGATGACCTCGGGGTTCTGCTTTATCTCTTCCGGTTTCCCCTCGGCGATGAGGTTCCCGCTGTCCAGGACGATGACCCGGTGGCTGATGTTCATCACCAGTTCCATCACGTGCTCGATGAGCATCACGTTGATCCCCATGTCGTAATGAATCTGCCGGATGAGGGCCATCATACCGTCAATCTCCGTGGGATTCAGCCCGGCCGCCACCTCGTCCAGCAGCAGCATCTTGGGCTGGGTCGCCAGCGCTGTGGCCATGGCCACCCGCTTCTGTGCAGCCACGGGAAGCTCGCTGACCCAGTGATCCACGTGGTCTCCCAGCTCCATTATGTCGATGATCTCCTCCGCGCGCTGTTTTGCGACGCTCCTGGAATGAGTCCTGAGAAAGCTTCCCACCATGATGTTTTCCAGAACAGAAAGGTCCCCCGACGCCACGAAGATCTGGAACGTCCGGGCCAGGCCGAGCCTGGCGATCTCGTAAGGCTTCTTGTTGGTAATCTCCCGCCCGTCGAAGAAGATGTGCCCGGCAGTCACGTTGTAGACGCCGGCGACGCAGTTGAAGAGGGTCGATTTTCCCGCCCCGTTGGGACCGATCAGCCCGAGGAGTTCCCCTTTCTGGACGGAAAAGGAAATGTCATTGTTGGCGCGCAGTCCGCCGAAATCCTTCGTCACGCCCTGAACCTCGAGAATGGGCGTCATGTTCGTTTTCTCCTTGCCTTTTCCACGATTCCCCAGATTCCCCGCGGTTCGAAGGCGGCGATCACCATGATAATCAGGGCGTAGATGACCAGGTCGAGACCCGCCAGGCCCGCTTTTCCGCCCAGCCAGCTCCCCAGGTAGCTCTTCAGGGGCACGAGCACGGCCGCCCCGATGATGGGACCCCACAGGGACCCCGCACCGCCCACCATCGCCATCATGGCAATCAGGATGGACAAATCGAGGGACATGATGTCCTCGGGCTCGATGTTGAAGTTGTAGCAGGCGTGAAACGACCCTACCACCGCCACGAAGGAGGTGGCGATGGCGTAGGCCTTGATCTTGCACCAGTGGGCGTTGATGCCAAGGGAACGCGCCACTTCCTCGTTGTCCTTGATGGCCCGGAGTTGAAACCCGAGGCGCGATTTCCGGAACCAGTTGATGTAGAAGAAGCCGATGAAGAAGAGGAAGAGAAGGATGTAATAGTAGTAGGCATCATTGCGGAACTGAAGATATAAAAAACTGGGCATCTTCTTCAGGGGGATCTCCAGCCCCTGCGCGCCCCCCACGAAGTCCCACACCTGGAAGACATCCAGCAGGACGAGGGAGGTGGCGATGGTGGCGATAGCGAAGTAGTGCCCCCGCATCCGGAAAAGGGGATACCCGATGACGAACGACCAGATGATGGCAAATCCCATTCCGATGGGCGCGGACACCCAGAAGGGGACGTTCCAGCGAATCAGCATGACCGCGGTGGTGTAGGCGCCGATGCCTGCGAACTGGGCCTTTCCCAGGTCCACCTGCCCGCCGTAGCCGCCGATGGTGTTCCAGCCCATGCCGTAAAGGGCGAACATGAGAAACTGGATCATGGTGGCCATGGAGAAACTGGAGTGGGGAATCAGGGGAAAAATGAAGAGAAAAACACAGAAAAGACCGAAGACGGCCACGTCCTTGCGCGGAAAATCGGAAAAGTCGAAGATGTTTCGGAGGGTTTCCACGGCCCTATTCCTTGATCCCGAACAGCCCGTTCGGCCGGAAGATCATGATGAGAAAATAGGCGAGGTAGACGAAGGTGTACTTGAACGAGTGAAGCTCGATGGCCTGCAGGGACTTGTTGCCGACGAGCTGGGTGAAGGCGTCCCACATGGGGGGGATGTAGATGATGAAGCCGATGATGATACCCGCGTAGAAGGCCCCCTTGATATTGCCGAAACCGCCCAGGGCCACCGTGGCAAAAGCGATCATGGTAAAGAGCAGGCCGATATTGGGATCCACCGGCCAGAAATTGACCAGCAGGGCCCCGCAAACGGTCACCGACGCCCCGCCGATTCCCCAAGCCAGGGCGTTCATCCGTTCCGTGGGAATCCCCATGTAGCGGGCCGCCTCAGGGTTGAGGGCCGTGGCCGTCAGGGCCTTGC
>JALSPC010000136.1 GCA_026986155.1 bacterium | reverse complement strand
GCCGTCGGCGAGAAGGGCCTTCCCCACGTATTGCGCGACCATCCCCGCCACGCCCGCCATGGGGCCTACACCGGCGATCTTCGCCGCCTCGAGCATCTCCCGGATGGGATCGGGACATTCGTGACAGAGCGGAAGGGGGGAGAGAGAGGTCTTAAAGTCCGGATTCTCCGCGATGTGTGCTGTGAGGACACGGCGGATTTCTCGCAGGGCCCGTCGGGCCGAGCGTTTCCTCGGGACGTCCGTGTGAATCCACAGATCGCTTTCTCCTTCCCGAACCTGGAAACTGAAGCCGCCGCGCGGGTGCATGAGGGCCCGGTAGAACCGTTCTTCGTAGACCGTCGGGTTAAGGTTGGGTTGGGTCGCGGTTGTCAAGCGAAAAACCCCTTAAAGCTGTGACAGGGTGGCCTGGGGTTCCCCAATGTAGAACCGTCCCTTTTGGATCTCTTCCTTCAGTATGTTGGAGATCTCCAGGGCCTTCGGATAGCTTGCCATGGGGGTGGCGGGAACCTGTTTCCCGTTCACCGTGATGAGTCCCTCCTTGAGATCCTTGTAGGTAACGGTGCCGAGGCTGCGGTTGATCCCCTGCGGGTAGTCACTGCCGTAATCGACGATGGGTGCCACGATGTCCGCGTCCGTGACCCCGGTGAAACGCGCCATCTCTTCGTTCAGGATGGGGATGGGAACCCCGATGCCCACGTACATGGAAACCCCGTAGCCCTGGAAACTCGCCGGAACAATCCACCGGGGGTCCATCTTCTTGAGGTCTCCCATAACGCAGACGGTTCCAGATCCTTCCACGGGGACCCCGTTGGGCATTCGGGAGACATCCGCGGTGTGCTGGGTGCCGTAATAGACGATGTATCCCTGGGTTCCCCCGAGGAAGATGCGGGTGCCCACGCCGATGGTCTTGAAGAAGGGGTCGTTCATCAGGGGGCTGATCTGTCCCGCCGTGCTGTAAGTGGCGTTTCCGAACTGGGGTTTCAGGATGCCCATGTAGGTGTAGATGGTGCGACGCCCCGAGTTGACCGCGCAGTTGTAGTTTTGATAGGCGTTTCGGGGATTGAACAGGATGGCGTTGCGCAACTCGTTTAGCAAGAGCTCTTTCTTGATGTATTTTCGGGGATAACAGTCCGTTCCGTAGGCCCAGGCCTCCATCATCACCGGTTTGCCCATGAGGAGGTCATGAATAACGTGGGCACCGCCATACCTGAAATCCCCGGGATAGACGGTGTTTCGAGGGTCTTCATCCGGAAGTTCGGAGGCCCCGATATAGAGATCGACGGCGGCCAGGCCGCAGTAAGCGGGCACCCCGTTCAGCTTGGCCCGGCTGATCTTCATCTTGGGCGTGGTATGCCCCACGTTGAGGATGGCCCCGGAGGAACACATGGCGCCAAAGGTGCCCGTCGTCACCACGTCGATTTCCTCGGCGGCCTTGACGGCCCCCTTTTCCTCGACGATGTCGATCATCTCCTCCGCGTTGACCACCACCACGGTTCCCTTTTTGATTTTTTCATTAATTTCCCGGAAGGTCTTCTGAACTTTGTGCTCGGACATCCGCTCTCTCCTGTCGTTGATTTTTTAAATGTTACCATAAACCTAACAATTTGTCAATGAAAAGGGGTTAAGCCTTGACGGGGGAGCGTTCCTGAATTAAAAGGGGAAAAACGGAGGGAGGGAATAAATGGCCGGAATCGAAGACCTTTCGAAGGAACAGTTGATCCAGATGATCGGCGCGGCGTTCAAGAACATTATTTCCCACACGGGGCTGTGGTTCCGGGAGGCGGAGTACCAGCTCGGCCTTGACAAGGCCCTCGAAATAGACCGGCAGGCGTGGCGGCGGGGGTTTCCCATACAGATGCGGCGTCTGGCGAAATATTTCGGCATTGAGATCGACGAGCAGGGGGTTCCCCTGAAGCTAAGGGAGATGGACCAGGAGACGCTGATCGCCCTTTTTACTGACCTTGCCAAGAACTGGATCGCCAACGACGGCGTTTGGTTCCAGGCGGTGGAGCAACGGGAGGACATGTTCGTGGCCAAGCGGTGCAACGATACCGCCTGGACGCGTTTCACGGTCATTGAGGCGAGGCGTATCATGGAGGCCGTGGGTATCTCCGAAAATGGCGGCCTCGAGGCCCTCAAGGAGGCGCTGGGATACCGGCTTTACGCCCGGCTGAACATCCAGGAGATCGTGGAGGAGACGGAAAACAGCTTTGTGTTTAGGATGAACGAATGCCGGGTGCAGGTGGCGCGCAAGCGCGCGGGCCTGCCCGACTATCCCTGCAAGTCGGCCGGCCTCGTGGAATACAGCTACTTTGCCCGAACTATCGACCCGAGGATCAGAACGGTCTGTATCGGGTGTCCCCCGGATCCCCATCCGGAGGAATGGTGGTGCGCCTGGCGGTTTGAGATTCCCGAATCCTGATTTAGGAGACATATCTCTGAACCAACCCATTGTTTGATGGAACAGTCTATACGGTTCAATTCCGATCATATGTTTTACATTTCGAAAAAACGTCGAATGGAAAAATAAAGGGCCTCCGTTTTCGCGGAGGCCCAGGGATATTAAATCTGAATTCTTTTACTTTACCTTCACAATCTTCACGGTCTTGATTTTGCCGCCCGTGTACTTCCAGATTTCGATGGGAGTCGTGACGTCGCCGTGCTTGTCGAAATCGACCGCGCCGCCGCATCCTTCATAGTTGATATCCTTTCCTTCCTTCAAGAGCTTAAAGGCCTTGGCGAACTCGCCGGGAAGAATCACGGTTCCCGGAGGATTGGCCACCTTGCGAAGGTTGTCTCGGATGTTCTTGGAGGTTAGGGGCAGTCCCTTGACCTTCGCGGCGTAGGCCGCCAGTCCGATCACCGCCATGGCGTCGTAGGCGTTGGTGATGTAGGGCAGGGGCGGAAGTTTGCCAAACTTGGCCTTGTAGGCCTTGTTGAAGATATCCGCCGCTTTTCCCTTGGCTGACGCGGCAACGGTCCCAAGTTTCCCTTCCAGGTTCTTGGCGCCCACGGCCTTGATGATGTCAACCGACTTGGTGCCGTCGCAGAAGAGGAATTCCTTGAACTTGTAGAACTCGATGGCCTCTTTCAGGTAGATCTTGGCATGCTGGGGATAACTGTAGGCACAAAGGACATCCGGTTTGCCTTTCAGGGCCTTTTTCAGTTCCGCCGTGTAGGTTTCCGCCGTCTTCTCATCGTGGGGAACCATGGCCAAAACCTTCCCGCCATGCTTTTCAAAAGACTTCTTGAACTGCTGGGCCAGCCCCTGTCCGTAGGGGTTGTTCACGTAAATGACCGAGGCCGTTTTGTAATGCTTGGCAGCCAGTTCACCCGCCGCGACCCCCTGCAGGGCGTCCGAGGGACAGGTTCGAAAGAGTAGATCCTTACCCTTGTCCGCCGGCAGGTAAGTGATCAGGGGAGAGGTGGACGCGGGAGAGATCATTAGGACACCGTTGGGAATGGTCACGGATTCCGCAACAGGAACCGTCACGCCGCTAGCCAGGGCCCCGATGATCGCCACGACCTTGTTGACGTTGACCAGTTTCTTGGCTGCGTTGATTCCCGCCACGGAGTTGGTTTCCGTGTCTTCCTGGATCAACTTGACCTTCAACCCGGCCTTACTGAGCTGTTCCGCAGCGAGAACCGCCCCGTTCTTGATGTTCGGGCCGAATTCCTTCAGGGGGCCAGTGAACGCCATGAGCGTCCCCACCTTGATTTCCTGCGCCATGGCGCCGGTGATACAGCCTAACACCAAGAACAATACCGCGATACCGACAACAAACTTCTTCATACGTCCCTCCTTTGTTAAGGGTTAAAAATTATCTATTCCAAGCCTCTTATGTAACATTAAAACATCTTTATGTCAAGGAACACTTTTGTAATCTTTTCAGGGTGTTGAAGCAAATCTCCGCTTTTTGACACCTTGTATCTTCAGTCCCTAAGTCCCCTTTCCCTGTCATAGGAAAGCTGATCCAGCGTTTCCAGGTAAGCCTCAATACGCGTCCGTATCTGGGACTCGCTGTAAAACCGGGGATCTCCCATGTCACTTTCGAAAACCAAGGCAGGCACACCCGTCTTCTTCGTAATGATGTCCCGAAGTTCGTGGACGGCGAAGGAAACGGCCTTGCAGCTCCGGTTTAGGAACATGAGATTTCCGTTCAAAGAATATCTCTTGAACAGGTCCAGCGCCATTTCCGCCCGCTCTTCCAACTCCACGTTGGAGAAGACGGAGGCGTAGTTCTCCGCCAAGGTTCGGACCGGGTCCGAGGGGTCGAAGTCATAGCTCCAGGCATGGACGTAGAGGGAGGTGAGAATCACGGCTCCGTAGGACGCCAACAAGTTGAAGTGATCCCTGAACTTGAACCAGATGGGAAGATTCTCCCAGTAGAGGCGGTACTTTTCGTTGGGGATGACCCCGATACCCTTCTTGACCTTATTTTCCATGGTCTCGTCGATAAGCAGGCGATAAAACTCCACGGCATCGGGAGTTCCACGGAGGTAGACCGTGATGGCCATATTGATAAGGGCGTCGAAGATGCTGATGGGCGAGGGTTTGTAGGAGGCCAGGTCGAGATACTTCTTGTAGAGGATGCTCGCTTGCCGGGAATACTCGATGACCTCCCTGAGCCGGTCGAAGTCAAACTTCTTGCCCGTCAGCCGCTCCAGCGCCTCGATCATCTCGTAGATCTGTTCCATGACATATTTGATGATCTCTTCCCGGGCCTTTTTGTCCCGGATGAACTGGGGAGTGTCGAAGACGAAGAGGGGGGCGTCGTAGCGCCGGGAAAGGACCTCGAACCACTTGGTCAACGTGAAGCACTGCGCGTTGCAGGCGAGCAGGAAATCCGGATCGGGGATCCCCCCGATGGGGCTTTTGTGCAACTCCCTGAATCCCAGGTCGCTTCGGGCGTAGGCGCAGAGATGGGATGTGTAGCCCTTGCGTTCGATGGACTCGGAAAGTTCCGCCGTCATCCGGTGGGTAATCATCATGACCGAGTGATTCTCGGGATAGATTGGGATGACGTCGTGGGCGTAGAAGAGCTCCGCCGGCGAGACCGCCGTGGTGTAGGCGATGAATTTTCCTTGTTCGTGGGCGTGCTTGGCTCCCTCGTAATATGTCTTCGTCAACCGTTTCGATAATTCCTTCGCCGTCATCTGCTTTGTCTCACCCATTTTCCCGCTCCCCGTATAACGATTCTATGAACGCCTCCAGGCGCGTTTTCGTCTGCGCCTTCGTAACGGATTGGTACTCTGTGTCCAGGACAATCATGGGGATTCTCCTCTCTCTCATGATGTGTTTTAAATCGGGCAGGTCGTAGTCCTGGGATTCACAAAACTTGATGTGAAAAAAGATGATGCCGTCCGCGCCGGTTGTCTCGAAGAGGCCCAGCAGGTGATCGTAAAGCCGCGTTCCCACGTCGCGGATGGGGGAAAACGGGCTTTTATCGAAGTGACGGGCGGTCAGGGCCTCAAGGGGGTCTTCCGCCTCGGGAACATCGTATGCGATCATTCGGGTCCCCACGGTCAGGTCGTCCCCCACGATGCTTACCCCCAATTCGTCCAGGATATCGAGCAGTTGGGAAGGTTCCACGACGATGCCGGACAGCACGACCCTGACGTTTTCGTCCTCGGCCTTCTCCTTCGGAAGGTTTTCCGTCATGGTCTCGAGCATAGGGATGAGATCCCGCGGGTCCATGTAACAAAAGGCGCGAATCAGGTCGAAGAGCTGCCGGTTAGAGAGGGCAGCGGGATTTTTGCGTTTTATACCGTAGATCTTCCTAAGCAGGCGTCTGGCCTCGTTGTAAAGGCTGAAGCTTTCCTCCAGTGCCTCGCGGCCGAAGGGATTTCCCGTATAGGCCTCCAGTTGTTCCTTCAGCCTCCGCGTCTCCGCGTAGAACCAGTGCCTCGCGCTCGGACGGTCCACCTGTCTCGGGATGAGGAAACTCGCGAAGAATTCAGAGGAGATGGTCATCTTCCAGATGTCGGAGAGATGCTGGGTGGTATCGCACACCTGCGGGAAAACGAAGCCGTCGAAACTGCGGGGTTGGTAGTTCAGGACCAGTTCCAGGTTGCTCCGGGAGAGGGAGCAGGCGTTGTCTGGAAGATGGCCTCCCGCCTTCACGATGGGCCGGTTCGTTCCGAGGATCGTCACCGGCATCAGACCGGCGGCGTGGATCAACTCGGATGGCACGTCGGCAAGGGGCGATCCGATAATCTTAAATCCCTTTTCCCGTTTCGATTCCAGGTAGGGAAAGGGATCCATGGAAATTTCATGCAAGGTTTTCAAAACATCTTCTTTCTTCATCAAAACTCCCCGGTCAGTAGGTTTCAAGGGACACGGTAACGACCCGTATCCTCAAGGAAAGTTTCCCTTCGACGTAAAACCGGATGTCGAAGGGAATCCAGTATCGCTCATTCACCAGGCGGTAATCGCCGTAGCGGATGTCGATGGTTTCCTGTGTGGGGGTCTCGTTTCGGTCCACCGTCAGCATTCCAACGATCCGCAGGGGGATGAAACGATCCTTGTCGATCCATAATCCTTTGAGGTTTTCATGTGTCAACTCATTGCCCACCTGGTAGGCGACGTCGGGATACAAGAGGCGCAACCGGTTTTCCACGGGCGCGATTCCGAGTCTTTCAAGGAGACTTGTGACGAGATTAACCTGGTGGGTCAGAAAGACATCCTTGTAGAACCCGTACCGCCGCTGCGCCTCCAAGAGGTACGGATTGACGTCGATCTCCGGGGCCATCTCGCCGCCGGAAAGGACGAGCTTCCCGCCGATCCAGATCTTCATGGGAACGATGGGCTCCAATTTCACCTTTTCGTCCACAGACGCGAAGGGAAAAGTCGCATCTTCCCCGTATGCCTCGATCCGTTGTCTGAAGGTCATGGAACGGATGGATCGGTAATTTTGAATCATCCTTTTCAAAACGTACCCGGGTGAAAGGAGATAACAGCTTCCCGTTCCCGCGATTCCCAGGACGAGGAAGGCGGAAACGAAAAGGGACACGAAGACTTTCCGTCGATTCATTCGGCCTCCCTCAACTCCTCCGCCACTTCCTTGATAAACGCCGCGATTCGAGGCCCGAGATCCGGGTGTTTGAGGCCGAACCGGACGTTCGCGGCGAAAAACCCCATCTTGTCTCCCGCGTCGTATCGTTCCCCGTCGAACCTGTAACCGTAGATGGGATAGGTCTCTCCGAGGCGCGCGATAGCGTCAGTCAACTGGATCTCGCCGCCCTTTCCCGGCGGCAGCGATTCGAGAACATCGAAGATCTCCGGTGGCAAGAGATACCTCCCGATGACCGCCAGGTTGGAAGGCGCTTCCTCCACCGACGGTTTTTCCACGAGGGCGTCCACCTTGTAGAGTCGGTTTCCCACCTTTTTGCCGCCGATGATGCCGTACTGATAAACCTCGCGTCTCGGTACCTCCTTGATGGCCAGGATGATTCCTTTCCTCAGGTCGTTGTAAACATCGATCATCTGCCTCAGGCAGGGAGGATCCGCATCGACGATATCGTCCGCCAGGAGCACGGCGAAGGGATGGTTCCCCACGATCTGTTTCGCGCAAAGAATGGCGTGTCCCAGGCCCAGGGGCATCTTCTGCCGGACCGACACGATCTGAACCATCTCCGAGATGTCCTGGACGAGCTTCAGTAAGTCAGATTTTCCCTTGGAGCGAAGATGGTGCTCCAGCTCGAACGAGATGTCGAAATGGTCTTCTATCGAGCCCTTTTCCCGCCCCGTGACGAGAATTACCTGCGTGATACCCGTGTCGATGGCCTCCTCTGCGATATACTGAATGGTAGGCTTGTCCACGATGGGAAGCAGTTCCTTGGGCACTGCCTTGCTGGCCGGCAGGAAACGGGTTCCGAACCCGGCGGCGGGGATGACAGCCTTCTTGATCGTCATAAGTTCAATTCCTCTCTTCCAGCAAATTCTTCACAGTTTTTACCAGTTCAGCCACGTCCGAAGATTTCACGATGTAGGCGTCCGAGGCCCAGGAACTGAGATCCTGTTTGTATTCTCCGTAAGCGGAGCAGAGAATCACGGGGAGATCCTTCGCGTGCTTTCTTATCTCGCGGAGGACCTCAAGCCCGCCCATTCCCGGCATCTTTATGTCGAGCGTTACCAGGTCCGGCTTGAAGGACTCCAGAGACACAAGGGCTTCCTTGCCTGACCCGGCGGTCTCAACCTCGAATCCCGCGTCTTCCAGTTCCATCTTATAAAGGCTGCGAATCGCCCCCTCGTCGTCCACCACCAGGATTCTTTTCATGATCCCATCCTCCTTCACGGGAGCGCCACCTCCCGAAGAAACGCAGCGGACTGTTCCGGAGGGGTTGGATTGATATAAAATCCAGTTCCCCACTCGAAACCGGCCACGCGGGTGACCTTGGGAATGATCTCGATGTGCCAGTGGAAGTAAGGCAACGTTCCCTCCCGGATCGGTGCCGTATGAAAGACCAGATTGTAAGGGGGAACTCCCAGAACGTGGTCGAGCCTCTTCAAGGTTCTCGAAAGGATTTCCGCGAGGGTTGCATATTGCACCTGCAGAATCGCCTCGTAGTGGGAGGCGTGGAACCGGGGGAGGATCCATGTTTCAAACGGAAATCGAGCCGCGAAGGGGGAAACGGCGATAAAATCGTCGTTTTTCTCCACCACGCGGATTTCCCGAGCGATTTCTTCTTTAATCATCTCGCAAAAGACACATCGTTCGTGCCGCTTGTGATAGCGACGGCTCCCTTCCATTTCTTCGTCAACCCGTTTCGGCACGATGGGCAGGGCAATAATTTGGGAATGGGAGTGCCGTAACGAGGCACCCGCCTCCTTTCCCCTGTTTTTGAATACGATCACGTACCGAAACCTTGAATCCTTTGCCAGTTCCTCCATCCTCAGTTTGAAAACGAAAAGGACTTTCTTGATTGTATCCAGGGGAAGTTCTGAAAGTTCCACCCCGTGGTCTGGTGTCTCGACCACGACTTCATGCTCCCCGACCCCGCGCATCCAGTCAAAAATCCCCTCGTTTTTTCGCCGCAGGTTT
>JALSPC010000135.1 GCA_026986155.1 bacterium | reverse complement strand
CACTTACATGCAGGCCGCCATGCTCGCGCAGGAAGCGGCCAAGAATCCCGCCAAACGGTGGGCGACCATCGCCCCGAACTACGCCTATGGAAAAGACGCCGTCAAGGCCTTTGAAAAGGTCCTAAAGGCCAAGCGCCCGGATGTCAAATTCGTGGCGGAGCAGTGGCCCGCGCTCTTCAAAATCAACGCAGGCGCCGAGATCCAGGCCCTCAAGCGCGCGAAACCGGAGGCCATCTTCAACGTGACCTTCGGCAGCGATTTGGCCAAGTTCGTCCGCGAGGGCAAGCAGCGAGGATTCTTCAAGAACATGTTCGTTGTGAGCTTGCTTACGGGTGAGCCGGAATACCTTGACCCCCTGAAGGGTGAAGCCCCCGTCGGCTGGCTGGTTACGGGTTATCCCTGGTACGCCATTAAGACCAAGGCCCATACCAAGTTCCTGAAGGCCTACGAGGCCAAATATCACACCTACCCGAGAACCGGATCGGTTGTCGGTTACGAAATGATGATGGCCGTCGCGCACATGCTGAAAAAGGCCAAATCGACAGACGTTGAAAAGATGGTCAGCGCCATGGAAGGATTAACGTTCAACGGCGTCTTCGGTCCCATCACCTTCCGGAAGATCGATCACCAATCCACCATGGGCGCTTACGTCGGTTATACCGCCTTGAAGGACGGAAAGGGGATCATGGTCAAGTGGAAGTATTGTGACGGGAAGAATTACCTGCCTTCCGACGCGGAAGTCAAGAAACTGAGACCCGCGAAGTAAACGAAACTCCTCGGAAGGGCATGGCGGCTATAGATCCGCCGTGCCCTTCGTCTTACTGTAAGAAAAGGTGGAATCTTGGGTTTTTATATTGTCCAATTCCTGACGGGCCTTTCCGACGCCTCTTCGCTTTTTCTCGTCGCGGCCGGTCTTTCGCTCATTTTCGGGGTATCCCGGATCGTCAACATGGCGCACGGATCGTTCTACATGCTCGGCGCATACATCGCCTACGTGATTATCGCCGCCCTCCCTCACACCGGTATTTCCTTCTGGGGAGGAATCCTGCTCGCCACGCTGGCGGTGGGCGTCATCGGGATTATCGTGGAGATTTTCCTTCTCCGGCGTCTCTACCGGGCCCCAGAGCTTTTTCTCCTCATGGCGACCTTCGCCCTGCTCTTGGTCATTCAGGATCTGGCGCGGTGGGCCTTCGGGCCTGAGGATCTAATCGGCCCCATGGCGCCGGGGCTGGAGGGCAGTATCAATATCCTGGGAACACTTATGCCCACTTATGATCTTGTTTTGATCATCGCCGCGCCCGTTGTGCTCCTGTTTCTCTGGTTCCTGCTGACGCGGACCCGGTGGGGTATCCTGGTGCGGGCCGCCACGGAAGACCGTGAGATGCTCGCCGCCCTCGGCGTCAATCAGAAATGGCTTTTTACCAGCGTATTCTTCCTTGGATCCCTCCTCGCCGGCCTGGGAGGCGCCATCCAGCTTCCCAAGGGGGGCGCGGATCTCCTGATGGACATGAACGTCATTGCCGCCGCGTTCGTCATTGTCGTGGTGGGCGGCATGGGCAGCATCCCCGGGGCGTTTTTGGCGGCCATCATCATCGGGGAACTGGGCTCGTTCGGGGTCTTATACCTCCCCCAGAGCACGCTGGTTATGATGTTCCTCGTCATGGCCGTTGTGCTGGTCATCCGTCCCTACGGACTGCTGGGAAAACCGGAATTGGAGGAAGGTTCCGGGGAATCCTTCGAAACAGTCATGCGGCCGGCCCCGAAACAGCTTCGGCTCATCGGGCTGGGGATCCTTGGTGTTCTCATACTCCTGCCGGTTTTCGGGGGGAAATACCAGTTGGTCCTTTTCGGTGAAATCGCCCTCTTTTCCCTCGCCTGCATGAGTCTCTATTTCATGATGGGACCTGGCGGCATGGTCTCGTTTGGCCACGCCGCCTTCTTCGGGGGCGGCGCCTACGCCGCGGCGCTCCTGGTTCACTACGTTCGGACACCCATGAGCTTGGCGCTTCTGCTCACTCCCCTCTGCGCGGGGCTCCTGGCGCTCATCATCGGATGGTTCTGTGTGCGGCTCTCTGGGGTTTACCTGGCCATGCTGACGCTCGCCTTCGCCCAGATCTGCTGGTCCATCGTCTTCCAGTGGAGCGCTTTTACCGGTGGCGACGACGGTATCCTCGGTATCTGGCCCGCCCATTGGGCAAGCAACGCGGTTGTTTTCTACTACCTGACTCTGCTCATCTCCGTCGGGGGGATTCTTCTTTTGAGACACCTCCTCTTCACGCCCTTTGGATACACCATGCGCGCCTGCCGGGATTCCAGGCTCAGGGCGGACGCCATCGGGATTAATGTGACGCGTCACCAGTGGTTCTCGTTTGCCGTTGCCGGTGTTTTCGCGGGGCTCGCGGGAGGAATCTACGTCTTTTCAAAGGGGAGCATCTTCCCAGACGAAATGTCCATTCCGAGATCGTTCGATATCCTGCTGAGTGTCCTGTTGGGAGGCATTGAAAGTATTACCGGTCCCATTGTGGGATCCAGCATCTTTATCTGGCTCGAAGACAAGCTCTCGAATCTCGATTTCTGGCGATTGATTCTTGGCTGTATCTTTATCGTCTTGGTCCTGGCTTTTCCCCAGGGCGTCGGGGGATTTTTCGGAACAAGATTCAGCCATTTTTTCGGGGAAGCATCCAACGACAGCAATCCGATTGGGAAGGATTAAATGGCAAAAGTCCTGGAAGTCAACCATCTTTCCAAGTCGTTCGGCGGCGTGCAAGCGGTGAACGATGTATCGTTCCATCTCGAGAAGGGGCAGCTTCTCGCCATGATTGGACCCAACGGCGCCGGCAAGTCCACCTGCTTCAACCTGATCAACGGGCAGCTCCGGCCCGACAGTGGGACGATCCGTATCCTCGGAAAGGATACCCGGGGGATGAAACCGCGACACGTCTGGGCCCTGGGCGTGGGGAGAACCTTTCAAATCACCGCCACGTTCACCTCCATGACCGTCCTGGAAAACGTCCAGATGGTCTTTCTCTCAACCCACCGGCGGATTCGGAATGTTTGGCACAAAACCGCTGACCTCTACCGGGATGAGGCCATGGAACTCCTTCGCCTCGTCGGCGTCGAAAGTCAATGGAACCGACCCTGCGGGATCCTTGCCTACGGAGATCTGAAAAGGGTCGAGCTTGCCATCGCGCTGGCTAACCGGCCCAAACTCCTCCTGATGGATGAGCCAACGGCGGGAATGGGAACGAAGGAACGGCTTAAACTGATGGAGCTGACCTCGCGAATCGTTCGGGACCAGTCCATCGGGGTTTTGTTCACAGAACACGACATGGATGTGGTTTTCGGTCACGCGGACCGAATCATCGTCCTGAGCTACGGAAGACTCATTGCCGAGGGAACCCCGGAAGAGGTTAGGGGTAATAAGAAGGTCAAGGAAATCTATTTCGGAACGTATGCCGTTCCACCTTGCGCCACATCGGGGGTTTGAACCGAAGATGGAAATAACTCAAGACAAAAAAGAAAATCACTACATTCTCGAGGTCAGGGCGATCAACAGTTTCTACGGAAAGGCGCACATCCTGCACGATCTCAGCCTCGAGATGGAAAAGGGATCGGTGGCGGTTCTTCTTGGACGCAACGGGGTGGGGAAGAGCACCACGTTAAAAAGCATCATGGGAATCGTCATCCCAAAAAGGGGTGAGATCATCTTCAAGGGACGGTCCATCCTGGGCTTGCCCTCTTACAAGATTTGCGCCTTGGGGCTTGGATATGTCCCGGAAGACCGGCGCATCTTCACCGGACTCACCATCATGGAGAACCTGGAAGTAGGCCGGCGGCCGCCCAGGAAGGGTTTCGAACCCTGGACACCCGACCGGATCTTTAAGCTTTTCCCAAACCTGAAGAACATGAAAAACCGACTCGGCGGCCAAATTAGCGGCGGGGAGCAGCAGATGCTCTCCATCGCCCGGACCCTTATGGGGAATCCGGAGCTGATCATCCTGGACGAGCCCTCCGAGGGACTCGCGCCGGTGATCGTGGATCAGCTTGGCGAGGCCATTATCGAGTTGAAGAAAGAAGGAGTCTCCATCCTGTTGGCCGAGCAGAATTTAAACTTCGCGCGGTCCATCTGCGACAAGGTTTTCATCGTGGACCATGGCCGGGTCTGTTTCGACAACGCCATCTGCAACCTCACCGAGGAGGTCTGTGAACAATACCTTGCCGTTTGAGCAAGAAGTTCCGGGAGAAACACCGTGAAGATCGAATCGATCGTTGACATCGCGAAACGACACATCGAGGAATGGATCATCACGGGACAATTCCTCCCGGGGCAGCAACTCAAGGAAGAGGAAATCTGCCAAAGGCTGGAAATCAGCCGCCCCCCCGTACGGGAGGCATTGAAGGCCCTTGAAGCCACGGGCCTCGTCATTCGTAAACCCCGCCGTGGCGTATTCGTCCCGGAAATGACCAAGAAGGATGTCTGGGAGATCTACACCCTGAAAGCCGCCCTCTATGAGATGGCTATCGAGCTGGCCATCTCCGCGTTCACGGAAAGCGAGATCCGACAGCTCGAATCGCTCGTGGAAAAGATGGAAGCTTGCGTGGGGAAAGAACCATTTGATATTTTGCACTACCAAGATATCCACCGAACATTTCACACCCTCATCATGGACGTCGCGGGAAATGGGCGATTGAAGACCATCGCCGCCAACCTGCACAACCAGGTAAGCATGATCAGTTACAAAACCCTTCAAGAGAAGGGACACTACCTATCTTCCCTTCAATACCACCGGGAAATCCTCCTGGCCGTTAAGAAAAAAGATGTTATCACGGCCCGCAGACTGACAAAGGAACATGTCCTGAGCGCCCTCGAGGTCCTCTTGGATTCCCTGCCAGAGATATCTCGTTACGAATTCAAAACGGTTCGGGAGTAATCAACGCAATAAGGCGTGAAATCTCTTTCAAGCATAAAAAAAGCAGATTGACACATAAAAATCACCTGTGATAAGGAATTGGATTATTAATTAGGTGGGATTTCTAATGATTTATTTGCCACAATCAAAACAAGAAACATAAGGAGAGATTCATGGCGATAGCGACGAAGATTTCCAACGCGATGGAGGCATCATCCTGGATTCGCAAGATGTTCGAGGAAGGAGCCATGCTGAAAAAGCAAAAGGGGGAAGAGAACGTCTATGACTTCACCCTCGGCAATCCCATCACCGAGCCCCCGGAAGCCTTCAAGGAACGATTGAAGGTCCTGGCGGCGGACGACACACCGGGAACCCACGCCTACATGCCAAACAGCGGCATCCCCTGGGTTCGTGAAAAAATCGCCGCTTTCTTAAAGGAAAAGACGGGCATCCCCTATACGATGAACCAGATCGTCATGACCGTGGGCGCCGCCGGGGGGCTCAACACAATTCTGAAGGCCCTCATGGACGAGGGCGACGAGATTCTTACCTTCGCCCCTTTCTTCGTGGAGTACCGTTTTTACGCCGACAACTTCGGGGGAACCCTCAAAACCGTGCCCACGACCGGGGAATTCCTTCCTGATCTGGACCAGTTGAAGACCGCCATCACCCCCAAGACAAAGGCGCTCATCTTGAACTCCCCTAACAACCCCACGGGCGTCGTCTATTCCGAATCAACCTTGAAAGATCTGGCCGCGGTACTGGCCGTGGCGTCCAGAAAGGTCGGTCATCCCGTCTACCTCATCTCGGACGAGCCCTATCGAAAGATCGCCTTTGAAAACACGGTGGTGCCCTATCCCAGCGCCTACTACAAGGATACAATCCTCATCACCTCCCATTCCAAGGACCTCTCCATTCCGGGAGAACGCATCGGCTACATCGCTATTCATCCCGAATCGACCGACGCGGAAGCCCTGGCTGTCGCCGCCAACTTCACCAACCGTATCCTCGGCTACGTCAACGCCCCCGCCCTGATGCAGCGGGTCGTGGCGGAGCTTCAGGACGTGCCCGCCGATGTGGCCGGCTATCAAAAGAAGCGGGATATGTTTTACCCGGCCCTCGTTTCGTTTGGATATGAATGTGTCAAGCCCATGGGGGCCTTCTACCTCTTCCCCAATGCCCCGGGCGGGGACGACGTGGCGTTCATCCAGCATCTCAAGAAGTTCGACATCCTCGCCGTGCCGGGATCGGGTTTCGGTGCGCCGGGATACTTCCGGCTCGCCTACTGCGTCAAGGACTCGGTCATAGAGCGTTCCCTGGACGGTTTCAAGAAGGCCATCGAGAGCTACTGATAAGAAACCTTGAAATCTTGAACCCTGCGAAGAAACGGAGACCCCATGCGACGTGACGGCCGTGACCCGGATGCCCTGCGCCCCATTTCGTTCGAACGAAACTTTCTCAAATACGCCGAGGGCTCGGTTCTGGTGAAGTTCGGCGATACACACGTCATCTGCACCGCCTCGGTGGAGGAGAGCGTTCCTCCGTTTCTCCGGGGCTCCGGACAGGGGTGGGTCACAGCGGAATACGCCATGCTGCCCAGAGCCACGCAGACGCGGAAAACAAGGGAGTCGGTGGCCAAAAAACCGAGCGGGCGTTCCATGGAGATTCAGCGCCTCATCGGCCGGAGCCTCCGGTCCGTCATGGACATGGGCCTTCTCGGGGAACGCACCGTCTGGATCGACTGTGATGTCATCCAGGCCGACGGCGGAACCCGGACCGCCTGCATAACGGGGGGATGCGTCGCCCTATACGACGCCCTCAAGACCCTCCAAGGATACGGCGTCATTGGTAAATTCCCCATGGTTTCCATGGTGGCCGCCATCAGTGTGGGTATCGTGGACAACTCCTTTCTTCTCGACCTGAACTACGAGGAAGATTCCACCGCCGAGGTGGATCTCAACCTCGTCATGACAGAGCGGGGTCACCTGGTCGAAATCCAGGGAACGGCGGAGGGAGCCCCCTTTACCAAGAAAGAACTGGACGCCATGATCGCGCTGGGTGAAAAGGGGATCCAGGAACTGATTTCCTTGCAGAAAAGAACTCTGGGAATCGAATGAATCGGCCTGATCTCCTCGTCGCCTCCAACAACCGGGGGAAGATCCGGGAAATCAAGTATGCCCTACAGGACAGTTTCGGGAAAATCCTCTCCCTCAAAGAAGCGGGGATACGCGTTTCCCCGGAGGAAACGGGAACGAGCTACCTGGAAAACGCCCTGATCAAGGCGGAAGCGGCGGCGGACTTTTGGAAGGGCTGGATCCTGGCGGACGACTCGGGGCTGGAGGTGGACGCCTTGGGCGGCGGGCCGGGTATCCACTCTTCACGCTTCGCCGGCGAGACTGCCTCGGATGAAGGAAACAACGCGAGACTTCTGGAGGTTTTGAAGGGAGTTCCGGACGAAAAAAGGACGGCGCGGTTTAGATGCGTGGCCGTCCTCCTGAACGGGAAAACCCGCGCTTCACTCACGGCGGAAGGAATCTGCGAGGGTATCATCGCCCGCGCGCCGAGGGGCACAAACGGCTTTGGGTTTGATCCTCTCTTTTTCATCCCCTCCCTGGGACGCACCATGGCAGAGCTGACGTTCGAGGAAAAAATGGGAATCAGCCATCGGGCCATCGCATTGAAAAAGCTGAAGGTCACGATTACCTCCATTGGAACGAGTCGCATCAAATCGTAAGTAAAAAGCCTCATGTTTTTATCTGTCCCTTCGTGTCGTGTCATCCATCGTTGACACTATTTGTTAAGCCATCCTTGAGGGCATATTTAGGGGAGCAAGATCTTTCATCGCAAGGGCAAGAGGTTCGGAGGGGCATCATTTCATCACCGCACTTGCCTGCCAGTTTGCGCAGATTATAACATACCAGCTAAGAGACAGATGTTTGGCAGCGTTTTCGTTTCACTCACAGGTCTATCCGGTGCATCATATTGCATACATTCTTTTTAAATTGGGGCATTAAACTTGGACTAAAACCGCTCCACCAAAACTTGTCGTATGTCCGGAATTTATGGGTTGGATCCAGTCAAATCATGTTATGTCATGTAACGAGGTTTGTCCGGTAATGCGGTGGAGGTTGAAGTAGTTGACGGTGAAGTGGGCAAGGACGGGGGCGAGAAGGGAACCGGTGACGAGAAAGAGTCCGGCCAGCAAATAGCCCATGAGCCATCCCATGACGCCCCACAACAGAAAGTCCCGCCGCCCGCCATAGTGCAGGAGACCGAAAACGAGGGAACTGAGGTGGATGCCGACCAGTTGTAACAGGACGCCCCGGAAGAGGAGCTCCTCGGCAAAGGCGGAGAGGACGGCCAGCAGCACGATGTCGGCGAATCCCAAGTGGGGGAGGGAGTGGGCGATAAGGGCGTTGAGCCGCTTGAATGGTTCGTAACGGTCCAGGATGCGACTGATGACGACGATGGCCAGGCCAAGCCCCAGGCCGAGGAGGATGGAGGCGCCGTGGGGCAGCCACGAGGCGCGGGGCGGGATCCGCCAGGGGGTGACATGGAAGACGGCGGAGAGGACCCAGGCGAGGATTCCCAGAAAGAGGTAGAAGAGCGTCGCCCCGAGCTTCATCCCGATCCCCTACAGTTTTCGCGCCGCAAGCAGGGTGTTTCCTCGGGAGAGTGATCGGGGGGTGCCAGGGGTAAGGCCGGCTTCCCTCAGCCAGTCCCGGGCCTGCGAGAGGCGGTAGCAATCCCCCTCCGGGGTGCCGATCATCATCAAGAGCCGGAAGAGGACAGCCTGACGGGGCGTGGTTTCCTTGTCATCCAGAAAATAGTCGAGGAGTAGCAGGTCTCCCCCCCGCGCGAGGCGCCCGGCGGCCTTCGCGACGAGGACACGGTTGTCGTCGTTCGGGTAGATGTGGAGGAGATGGGAAATGATGATGCGATCGAAGGGACCCGGGGGAAGGGGGTCCGTGTAGGCGTTGCAGGGATGGAAGGTTATCCGGTCCATTTCCGGTTCCGCGGCGAGCATCCCTTTCGTCAGGGTCACGGCGTCGGGCAGGTCCGCGAGAGTGATTTTTATTTGGGGAAAGCGGCGGGCGAGCACCAGGGCGAATCCCCCGCCGCCGCCCCCGATGTCGAGCAGGCGTTTGATCCCCTCCCAGGGGACCGCCGAAACGAGGTCTCCCGCTAGGGTGCCGGCATGCGCGCGCATGGCCTTGAGGAAGGTCGCGAGGGAGGCGGGATAGCGGCGCGTCTCCTCCTCGGGAGGCGGGACGCTCCTGCCGGTGCGGATGCCCTCTTCCAGGCGTCCCCAGACGTTGTAGAGGTGGTCATGGTGGATCAGGTCGTCCGCCAGGCCGGGATGGTGTGCAAACAAGCGGCGGAAGTCCGCCGTCATCCGGTAGGTCTCGCTTTCCTTTTCATAAATACCCAATCCAACGAGGGCGTTGAGCAGGAGGCGAACTCCCTTGGGGGAAGTGCCGCAGGCACGCGCGAACGCCTCCGGCGCGATCATTCCGCAAGAGGGCGCCAACAATCCCAGCTTCGCCGCGGTGGTGAGTACCTTGGCCGCGGCGTATCCTCCGGCCAGGCCGAGAAAGGTGTCGAGACTGTCAGGCGGGGAAGTCATGTCAGGTGGTGGAAGCGGCCGCCGCGGCGCGGGCGTGGCAGGAGCGGCGGCGGGTGATCTCCAAGAGAGCGCTCAAAAGCCGGTCGTTTTCCGCCCGCTTCTTCAGGCCGATGCGCACGTGTCCGTCGCCCATCCCCCGAAAGGAGCCGCAGTGGCGGACGAGGATTCCCCGCCGGGCAAGGCTCAAGTAGAGGTCGGTGGCCGTGAGGCTCTCCGTGTCGAGGGAGACGAGAAAGAAATTCGCCTCGGAGGGCAAGGGCTTGAAGAGGCCGAGTTTCCGGATTTCTTCGAAAACCCGCTGTTTCTCTTTTTGGATGTAGCGCCGGCTGGCTGTCAGGTGGGCCTCGCCGTTTTTCAGGCAGTAGAGCCCGGCGGTCTGGGCCAGGGTGTTGACGTTCCAGGGGGGCAGGAAGGCCTTCCATCGTTCGATGACGGCAGGGGCGGCCACGGCGTATCCCAGGCGCAGCCCCGGGATCCCAAAGGTTTTTGTCATGGAGCGCAGGACGATGAGGTGGTCATACCGGTGAATCAGGGGGATGGTGGAAGGGGTGTCGGTGAAGGGCAGAAAGGCCTCGTCGAGGACGACCGCGGCGCCCAGCTCCCCCGTTTTTTTCAGGATCTCTTCCAGCTCGCCGGGATCAAGGCAGCGGCCGGTGGGATTGTTGGGCTGGCAGAGAAAGAGGGTCGCCCCGCCGGCGAGGGCCTCGACGATGCGCTTTGCATCTAAAGCGAACCAGGGGCCGTTGTGCGGGACGTGCCGGATACGGTAATCGTTCAGGGCGCAAACCCGCTCGTATTCGATGAAGGTGGGAGAGGGAATGACGGCCTTCTTCCCGGGAAGGCGGGGGGCGAGGGCGAAGAGGAGGTCGGCCGTCCCGTTTCCCACGATGACGTTATCCGGTGTCAGCCCGTGGCGCTCGGCCAGTTTCTCGGTCAGGGTGGCGGCGGTGATCTCCGGGTAGCGGTGAATGGACGCGAGGGCCTCCGCGAGCGCGTCCTTGAGGCCTGGAGGCGGGCCGAGGGGATTGATGCTGATGCTGAAATCGAGAACGTCCGCTGCCGCCAGGCCCTCCGGGAATAGGGCCCGCGCCGCGTCCAGGCCGCCGTGTCGGGGAAGGCGTAGTTTCATGGGGTGATCCCCCGCCGGATGATTTCCTCGATCCTTTCCATGTCGAGGGCCGCCTCTACCGTGCGGGCGAGCCGCTCGACGCTCTCCAGGAGCCGCTGCCTGTGGAAGACGCCGGAACGGGCGAGGGGGGGCAGGCCCTTTCTTTCCCGCAGGGCGTTCAGAAAATCGTGCCGAAAGGCGTCGTTGTCGAAGATGCCGTGTAGATAGGTGCCCCAGACGTTGCCGTGGGCGTTGACAGCCCCGTCCGCCACGTCGCAGGGTGTGCCATTGCGGCTGACGATGCGGAATAAGGGCCGGGATCCCTCACCCCGACGGGTGACACCCATGTGTATCTCGTATCCCTCGAGGCGTTCTTTGGGGTCTCCCTCGACTCGTCTCGCCGTGTCCAGGGTGGTCGTCTTCTCCGTGGCCATGACCGTTTCGGTGTCGAGGAGCCCGAGGCCCTCGATGGTTCCCATTCCCGATTCCACCTTCTCGGGGTCCCGGATCGATTTTCCCAGGATCTGGTAGCCCCCGCAGAGGCCGACCACCGTTCCCCCCGCCTCGGCGAAAGAAAGGATTTTCCGGTCTATCCCGGTTTCCCGGAGACGGGCCAGGTCGGTCAGGGTGTTCTTGCTGCCGGGGATGACAAGGGCGTCGAGACCCTCGAAGGAATCGTCCGGCAAGATGTATTCCACGGAGACGTCCGGTTCCATGGCGAGGATGTCGAAATCAGTAAAGTTGGAGATGTGGGAAAGCTGGATGACGCCGACGCGGATGACGCCGTCCGGGGTTCCCATCCGCCTTCGCAGCCCCACACTGTCCTCCTCGGGGAGATAGAGGTCGTGGAAGTAGGGAATCACGCCGAGAACCGGCACGGCGGTCCTTTTCTCGATCATGGCCAGGCCGGGCGCGAGCAGGGAGATGTCTCCCCGGAACTTGTTGATGATCAGGCCCTTGACATAGGGGCGTTCGTCTTCGTCCAGGAGGGCGAGGGTGCCGTAGAGGGAGGCGAAGACCCCGCCCCGGTCGATGTCGCCCGCGAGGAGCACCGGGGCCCCGGCCATCTTGGCCGCGCCCATGTTGACCAAGTCGTAGTCCTTAAGGTTGATCTCCGCCGGGCTGCCCGCCCCTTCCATGAGGACGAGGTCGAAGCGCTCTCTTAAAAACGCCAGACTTTCCCGGACTGTTTCCCGCAGGGCTTCCTTCTTAAAGTGGTAGATGCGCGCGTCCATGTTTCCCTGGACCTTCCCGTGGACGATGACCTGGGAGCCCGTGTCGGAGGAGGGTTTCAGGAGAATGGGGTTCATGTGGATGCTGGGGGAGATTCCCGCGGCGAAGGCCTGGAAGGCCTGGGCCCGGCCGATCTCCCCCCCTTCCCGGGTGATGAAAGAGTTCAGCGCCATGTTCTGGGCCTTGAAGGGGGCCACGCGGACACCTTTGTCGGCGAAGACGCGGCAGAGGGCGGCGGTAAGGACACTCTTCCCCACGTGCGATCCCGTGCCCTGGATCATGAGGGTCCCCCGGAGGGTGGAAACGGATCGCGCCAAGGTGCCTATTTGCCTTCCACGTGAACGGGTTTCAGGGTCGGGGAAAAGGGCCGGTCAAGGATATTCACGAAGCCGTGTTTTTCTTCCGTTTTGAAGCGGGAGAGGATCTCCCCGTCGTAAGAGAGCAGGATGACCTCGAGGGGGAAGTCGTTCCCCGCGACCCGCGTGAGGTTCCGGTGGGCCCTCTGGCAGATGCGAAAGAAGATGTTGTCCATTCCCTCACGGATGAGCAGCTCCAGCCCCTCCCGCGGGGCATTGCATCGATTCAGGGCGGCAAGGAGGTCCTCGGAAGCCTTTTCCACCAAAGCGACGTGGTAGACGGGGACGAGAGACGTGATGAAGGCCTTGGGACTCATTTTCGTTTTTCCCGTCATGGACTTGAGCATCTTGGAAAAGTGACAGACATAGAAGACCTTGCCGAACCCGAGGGCCTTGGCCTGAGTCAGGGCGTGTTCGATATGATCCGCCGTCAGAATAAATGATTCCGGGGGGACATCCGGAAAGATCTTCCGGGCGAAGCGCTCGCTGTGAGCCCCCGGCGTGAGAATGATTTCGTTGATACCTATCTCCCGGGCGATGGTCAAGGCCTGCGTGATCCATCGGTGCCACGCTTCGGGCGTTGTCATGCGGACAAGGGCCGGGGTTTCCTGGACGGCCACGCCCCCCTCGATGCCGATGCGTTCGGTAAGAGACTGCCGCGCGAGCCTCTCCCCTTCCGGCACCTCGATAGTCACAGACAACTGGCAGATGCTCCCGAAGTGCATATATTTGGAGAGTTCCTTCAGGTTTTCCCGGATGAGATTCTGGGACTCTGGAAAGATTGCATTTTCCCCGACAGCGACGGGAAGCCCTGGTTTCGTTACCTTGCCCACCCCCAGGCCGCCCCGGATATCGAAAGAGATACTTCCGCTCTGATAGCTGGCGTTTTCCTCGTAGGTGAGACGGACACGTACCTCCGGGGCATTGGGATCCGCCGCTACTGTGGAGGCGCGGGCGGTGACTCGGCCGTTTTCTTTCTCGAACCCCTTGATGGGAAACCGGAAACGCTTTCCGCTGGGCAGAAGAAGAGAAATGGAATCCGGGGAATCCCCCGTAAGCAGGCAGATGGCCGCAGCCTTCGCCGCGCCCGCCGCGCAGGTCCCCGTGGTGTAGCCCAGGCGGTTCTTCTTCTCGATTCTCTGGCGCTCGTTACGGTAGTTGCCGCGTCCGTTCAGGACGTTCCGGCCCGAGACGGCGTTTCCTGAACGGTTATAGCTGTAATTTCGTCTTCGTTTGTGCGTTGGTTTCAAAGATGAGGCTCCATGCGGATTAAAATGCGCCGAATGCGTTCTCTCTTTTCATGATGGTGGTAGTCGAAAATCGTCAAAAAATGGGAGAAATCAAATCAAATTATCCGTTTTCCAGAAATCCCTTCTTCCTCCTGCCGGTGTAAGAATGAAATGCCCCTGAAATATTTTCTGAGGATAACCGACTCTTACTAAAACTTTTTTCAAAAGTCAATGGTGGTGGGACGGATTATTGAGATTCGATGACGTAGTCTGAGACTCTTTCCCTGAAACCATCGGGGATGGCCCGGCTTTCACCCCTCTCGTAGTCGTAGAAGACCTGGACGGAACGTCCCGTGCTGAAGACCCACCCGGGATCGCCGACACGGGTTACCTCGTAGGAGAACTCGAAGCTCTTCGTGCCGATCCTGGATATCCAGACGGCCTCCCGGACGGCTTGTTCCCCCAGCTCGATAGGGCGAACGTAATCGCAGGTGACCCGGGCGAGGATGAAGGGAAAGTCTTCCGGGGAACGGCTTCCCAGCACGTTGACGAAGAACTCCTTGCGTCCCTCCTCCAGGTAGGTCAGATAAACCGCGTTGTTGACATGCCCCATGGCGTCCAGATCCCGGAACCGGAGGGGGATGGTGAAGATGAATTTCTTTCCTTGGGTCATGGCGTCTCCCGCTTGGTGTATTTTTGCCTATTCTTGCGGCTGGCGTCCTTCCAGCGCGCCATCATCTCTCTCCCGTAGAGGTCGTGAAAGCTCTCGAGGACCTCATCAAAAGGGAAATCGGCGAAGTGTCCCCGCTGCCGGACGTATTCCACGTGCGGGCGACCGTCCCGGGTTTTCGGGTGGAACAGGGCCGGGTGAACCCCGTCGAACTCCACAGGCAACAGGCCCAGGCGCTCGCACATGCGCGTGTCGAAGGTAGGCGTGACCTTCACCCAAAAGCCCCGGAGGAACAACTCGTTGTAACCATGAAAATAGAAGATCTCGGTTTCCATCATGGCCGCCAGTTTCGGGGGGACGAGATGGTTCCTGATATCGGCGAGCCGCAGACGGGCGGGGATCCCGGCGGCCCTCGCCAGGGCGGCCAGAACGATGGCCTTCTGGATGCAGTAGCCCTCCCGGCGGCGAAGGATGACATGGGCCTGGTAGTCTTCCCGCCTCTCGAAGGGAGCGTAGGGGTTGTAAAGGATCTTATCCCGAACGAAGAGAAAGAGCCGTCGTGCCCTTTCCCCGTCCTCGCTGGCATCCCGGGTCAACTCGAATGCCAGGCGCCGGATCTCGGGATGATCCGCGTTGATGAAGAAGGTGGGACGAAGATAGACGGACAGGTCGGGTGTGTCGTTCATGGAGATTCCCGCTTGTCCGAAGCGTCCGGCGCCTCGAGAAACGGTAGCGGCGTCCCCTTCCGGTAGACGAGGGCCTGACAGACGGCGATGAGGGTGCCGGTATCGTCCGTCACGCGGATGTCGTAGGTGGCCGTCTTTCGCGTCCGGTTTATCTCGGCGGCCTCGGCGGTGAGGACCGCGCCCGCCGCCGGGGCGTTCAGGTAGGTGATGTTCATGTTCAGGGCGACGGCCAGGGTGCCGTGGGAATTGGAGGCGGTCTCGAAGGCCTCGTCGATGAGGGCGAAGATGGCCCCGCCGTGGACCATGCCGAAGAGATTGTTCATCTCTTCGGTGGCCCGCATCCGGACCTTGGAGGCGCCCTCCCCAATATCCACGAGCTCGATGCCCAAGTTGCGCGCGAAGGGCTCCTGTTTAACCCTTTCCCTGAATTTCTTCTTTACCCCGGAATCCATGAGCGTCTCCCGTTTTTCCATCGCGTTTTTGAATGACCGTCATTGAAGGGTTTATAATTTCGATGGATTGAAATGTCAAATGGGTCAGGATGAATAAGAGATAACTTAAGACTCCGGTGCTTCAAAAACACAAGGGATTGGCGGCAGAATTTTTCGTGCCGATGATTCGCGTCTCCTTGTCTTCGATTCCGGAAAGACATTTTATTTCGCCGACAACCCGTAATATTCCAGGGTACGTCGGATAATGAGGCGGCTCAGCATCAGGTTGTGCTCGAAAGGAAAGAAGGCGAGAAACCCCTTCCTGGCGCCAAGGGCAAATTGCTGCGCCAGTTTTTCCAAGTCCCTACCCGACTCGAACCAGTCTTTTATCTGTTTCTTGAGTTTTTCGGTGTAATCGATGCTCCGGTCGATAAACGCTTTGATGTCATGGTACCCCGTCAGCGTCCCGTTGTGACCGAAGCAAAGCGACTCAATTTCGTAGGACGAGAGTTTTTTGAGGGAGTCCTCGTAGTCCCGGAGGTTGAAGTAGTAGTTGGGGCGGATCGTGCCGTCCGGGAAGTAGAGCCCCGCCATGTCCGAGCAGAAAAAGACGCCGTCCTCGGGAAGGTAGGCCCCCACAGCATCCGGCGAATGGCCGGGCAGGGAGATAAATTCGAGGCTAAGACCGTCGTGGATGAGGGTATCCCCATTCTTCAAGGGGATATGGATGGGGAGGGGGGAGAGGGACGCCAGGTCGTAGATTTCGGGGAGGAAATTGATCTCTTTGGCAAACGCCGTGACGGCCCGGGAGGACACGAGCATCCGTTCCAGGACACGCGGCCGCGAGAGGATCTCCACGTTTTTCTCGCCGGAAACGATTTTCGCTTCCGGGAAGGACGCCATGAGATAGGGGTAGGTCCCGAGATGGTCGAAGTGACCGTGGAGGATGCAGAAATAATGGAGGGCCTCCCGGGATACCCCGCGGCTTTCCATCTGCGCGCAGACGAGACGGCTCTGGGGCGAGATCCCCCCTTCCATCAAGAACATGGGAGGATTTCCGACGAGATACTGGGTAAATTCGAAGGTTCCTATCTGATAAACATGCCTGCTTATCTGTTTTTCAAAGGGCCCGATCATGGTGTTTCCTTTCATTTTTTCTTTGCTGTCAAAAGATTATCATCAAAGGGAAGGCGGAGTCAAAAGGATTTACAAGTTGGGTTGATAAGTGAAAAAACTTTCATGTTATAAAAAGTGGAATTCAAGAGGGGACGCGCCTTTGAAAATCCATCTCATTGCCGTCGCAAGCGGTTGTAATTTCAAGGGCATCATCTGTATGATGTGGGGTGAGCTAAAATATAATATTGACATTGGAACTTTCTTTTGTTAAAGATTGGCGTGAATCAAAACCGTGTTTCATTTGGCCCGAAAAGAACATGGGAAAGGAGGTGAAGTTGAGGTTTTTTTGATGGAGTTGGGTCGTTTGCAATGGTTGAAAAAGGGAAAGGAGTTATGAGAATCCTGCCCGAAAATGAAGGAGGGAGTATCTATGCGGTTTAAGAAAGGTTTGGTTCTATTGGCGATATTTATGATTTGTTTTAGCATGGTGATGGCCCCCGCGGCGTTCGCCAAGAAAAAGAAGAATCCCCTGGCGGCCTGGAAGCCCAAGTTCGATCCTTCCGGCGCCAAATATGTGATGAAGGTTTCCAACGTATCCCACCCCGTTCTCGTGGGTGTCGGCGTTGGGTACAAGATTCGTGACGCCCTCTGGAAGAAGACCAAGGGGCAGGTCTATTTTGATTACTATCCCCTCTGCTTGCTTGGAGGCGAGGTTGAGGTGCTGAATCAGCTCGTCACCGGCGCGGTTCAGGGGATGGCCTGTTCTTCCGTGGCCGTAACCAACATGGCCCCGAGGATGGGAATCGTGAACCTTCCTTTCCTGGTCGACACCTTTGATAATCTTGATAAATTCATCGCCAACAAGAAGCTCTATCAGCACTTTCTCGATGGGATGCTTTCAAAAGGTGTTTACGGCATCGACGTGGTCGGTTACGGGACCTACGGATGGGCAACTATCAACCCCGTCAAGACCCTGGCGGACGCCAAAAAGGTGAAGTTCCGGGTTGCCGAGGCGGCGGTCAACCGGCTCAACTACAAGGTCTGGGGACTGAACGCGGTCGTGATGCCCTGGCCGGATGTCCCGGTTGCCTTGAAGCAGCACGTCATCACCGGCCTGGACCACACGGCAACGGTTTGCTACATCACCAAGAAATTCGAGGTTTGCAAGAACTACACGCAGCTTGACTACGCGCAGGGGCTCTTTATCTACCTGATCAACAAGAAGTGGCTCGATTCCCTGCCCAAGAACCTCCAGAAGATCATCGTGGATACCATCAAGGAAGAGTGCGCCAAAGGACGTAAAGGCGTTATTAAACAGCAGGAGGATTCCATCAAGGCGGCCAAGACCAAGGCGGGTGTCAAGTTCTGGAAGCTTCCTGAAAAGGATATGGCCTGGCTGAAGAAGCGCGCCATCTTGGTTCATAAGAAATACGCCAAGGAAATCGGACCCGATTACTTGAAGGAAGTTCAAGATTACTTAGGGTTCAAACACTAAAAATAGATTCAAACCGGAGGGGGAGCGGGAGTTTGTTTGACTACCCACTCCCCCTTTTGTGGATGGGACTCAAATGATTGAAAAATCTCTGAAGGTTATCGATAGGTTTTTTACCTTTTTTGAAGACTGGACGTTGTTTCTTACCACCATGGTCGCCCTCGTTACTCTGTTTGTTGAGGTTATACTCCGATATGGTTTTAACCGGTCTCTCGGCTGGCCTGACGAGCTGGTCCGGGAGGTCATCATGTACACGACCTTCATCGGGTGCGGCGCCGCGGTGAAGAACCGCTCCATGATCGTTATCGACGCGCTGCCCCAGGTGGTGCCACGGCTGAAACGGCCGCTACTGTTCGTCAGCCACGCCTTTACTCTCTTCTTTTCCGTATTCATTTTCTATTATGGGGTGAAAAACGCGATCTTGCAGGTAATGACCCAGCAAAAAACCATCATCCTGGAAATACCCCTTTGGATAATTTTCTCTTTCCTGCCCATGATGGGGGTAGGGATGTTTTTTCGGACGCTCCAGGTCATGTGGGAAGATTTGCACCCAAAAATTGAGGAAGAGGCGGAGGAAACCGCTTAACGGGACCCATAAACACGAAAGGTTGAAGTAGATGGAACATGGTTACATAATTATTATTTTGCTCCTTCTGGGAATGATGGCGGCGACGGTCCCCGTTTTCATGAGCCTTTTCTTCAGCGGGGTTCTGGGGATTCTCTTCTTCAGTCACTATCCCATCCAGCTGGTCGTCATGTCTTTCTTCCGAAGCATGGACAAGTTTGCCTTGGTTGTGGTCTTGTTCTTTATCCTTTGCGGAAACATCATGACCAAGGGGTCGATCGTCGATAAACTTATCAAGGTAGCGAACGTGGTGGTGGGGTTTTTGCCCGGCGGACTTGCCATGGCGGGAACCATCGCCTGCGGACTGTTCGGGGCCATTTCCGGGTCCACGGTGGCCACTGTGGTGGCCATCGGGGGATTTATGATTCCCGCCCTGATGGAGAATGGATACGACGAGAAATTCACCCTCGGGGTCATGACGAGCGCGCCGGTTCTGGGGATTATCATCCCGCCGAGCATCTCCATGATCCTCTACTCCATGGTGACCAACGTCTCCCTGGAAGGCTTGTTCCTGACCGGGTTCGTGCCCGGAATCATGATTATCATCGGGTTTTCCCTTTACTCCTATTTCCACGCGAAGAACAAGCGTTACGTAACTCAGCCCGTGCCCACCTTCAGGGAAGTGGTGGCGGTCTTCAAGGAGGGATTCTGGTCTTTGATGCTGCCTGGGGTCATCTTTGGCGGGATCTACTCGGGGGCGTTTACCGCCAACGAGGCGGCGGTGGTGGCCAGTGTCTATGCCTTCATCGTGGAGATTTTTATCCACAAGGACATGAAGTTCAAGGAGGTAAAGGAGGTGGTCGTCTCCTCCGCCGTGACATCCGCCACGCTTCTGATTATCGTGGCTGGCGCCACCACCTTCGGCCGTTACCTGACCCTGCAAAATATTCCGGGCCAGCTCGCCAACGCCGTCACGGCCCATATCCATTCCCCCTGGGTCTTCTTGATGGCCGTGAATATCATGCTTTTGATCGTGGGGATGTTCATGGACATCATCTCCGCGACCCTGCTGCTCACGCCGGTCTTCATCCCCATGCTCTACGCCTTCAACATCGACCTGATGCACTTTGGGCTCCTGATGACCCTGAACCTAGGTATCGGCTACATTACGCCGCCGCTGGGGGTCAGCCTCTACATCACGGGGGCCATGACCAACCGGGATCTCATCTACGTGAGTAAATCGGTGGTGCCGTTTATCCTCATCCAGCTCGTTATCCTGGCCATCCTGTCCTATATCCCGGCGCTGGTTCTCTATCTGCCAAAGGTCTTTGGTTACGTAGGCTAATCCATTAAAAAGCATACCCACGGAGGAACGCAATGGCGACAAAAGTTTTACTGCCTGTGGATGGACTGAGAAATTCGGTCGCGGCGGAGGATTATGCCGTCGAACTGAGCCAAAAATTGCCCATGGAGGTAACCCTGCTCAACGTCTTCAGAGACAAGAGCATCAAGGACCATGGGCTCAACAAACCTCTCCAGGATTCTATCCGGGAGTCCCATACCCGGTTCATGAACAAGGTGCTGGGCGAAGTGGAAGAAAAATTCAAGAAAGTGGGGGTCCCGGTGGAGAAGGTTATTCTCTCCGGCGACCCTGGCGAGGTGATCTGCCGTTACGCGAAGGAAAAAGATTACGACATGATTATCATTGCGGCCAGCGGGTTTAACGAGTTCCAGGACTGGTTCATGGGAAGCGTGACCAACTATGTCCTCTACCGGTGCGGTTGCCCGGTTATCCTGGTCAAGCCTTACCAGCAGCAAAAGTAGGTATCTTCCAGCGTCAAAAAGGGGTACGGGGAAACGCGTTGAATTCGGCGTGTTTCCTCATTATGTTCTTGCTCCCCACAGGTTGAATGATTCAGAAAACGCATGAAAAGTCCAAGTGTTTCTCCTGTCTCCGACAAGTTTGACATCATCGTGGTCGGCGCCGGCCACGCGGGATGCGAGGCCGCCCTGTGCGCCGCGCGGATGGGGAAGGCCACGCTGCTCTTGACGAGTAACGTGGATAGAATCGGGCATACCTCCTGCAACCCTGCCATGGGAGGGCTCGCCAAAGGGCAGCTTATCAAGGAGATAGACGCCCTGGGCGGGGAGATCGCCCGTGTCACGGACCAGGCTGGAATCCAGTTCCGAACGCTCAACACGAGGAAAGGGCCCGCGGTGCGCTCCTCCCGCGCCCAGATCGACCGGCAGGTTTACCGTGACCTGATGCGCCAGGTGGTGATGAACCAGGAAAACCTGTGGGTCAAGGAGGCCATGGTCGCAGCCCTGTTGGTGAAAAATGACCGGGTTTACGGCGTGGAAACGGAGATTAAAGAACAGTTCTACGCTGACCGCGTGATCCTCACCACGGGGACGTTCTTGAACGGCCTCGTTCACATCGGCCTCACGCGCTACGGGGCCGGACGCCTGGGGGATTTCCCCGCCCTGGGACTTTCCGATTCCCTGAAGGCCCTGGGGTTGCGGATGGGCCGTCTGAAGACGGGGACCACACCGCGTCTGGACAAGCGCACCATCGACTACGAAACCCTTGACGAGCAACCGGGAGACGACCCGCCCAGGCCTTTTTCCTTCAACAGCCCGGGCATTCGGCTTCCCCAGGTGTCCTGCCACATTACCCACACCAACGCAACGACCCACGAGATTATCCGAGGCGGCCTGGACCGGTCCCCCCTCTACCAGGGAATTATCGTAGGGGTCGGCCCCCGTTACTGTCCTTCCATCGAGGACAAGATTGTCCGATTTCCAGACAAAGACCGCCACCAAGTCTTTCTGGAGCCGGAGAGCCTCTCCACCATGGAGGTCTATCCCAACGGCCTTCCCACCTCCCTGCCCATCGATGTCCAGATAGCCATGCTCCGGAGCATCCCCGGCCTGGAGCACGTGGAGATCATCCGGCCCGGTTACGCCATAGAGTACGATTTTGTTGATCCCACCGAACTTCTTCCCACATTGGAGACGAAGAAGGTGAAGGGGCTCTACCTCGCCGGTCAGATCAACGGGACCTCCGGTTACGAAGAGGCGGCCGCCCAGGGACTGATGGCGGGGATCAACGCCGTTTGCGCCCTGGAGGGCCGGGAGCCGTTTATCCTGAGCCGTTCCGAGGCCTACATCGGGGTGCTCATCGACGATCTGGTCACGAAGGGAACGAAGGAACCCTACCGGATGTTTACCTCCCGCGCCGAGTTCCGCCTCTTCCTCCGGGAGGACAACGCCGATCTCCGGCTCACCGAGAAGGGCAGGGCGCTGGGCCTGGTTTCGGGCTCGGCCTACGCGCGTTTTCTGGAAAAGAAAAGGGGGATTGAGGCAGTCCGGGAAATCATCCGCCTGGAAAAGGTAACCCCAAATGCCGGAATCCAGGACTGGCTGCGCGAACGGGGTTCCTCACCCCTCTCCCGCCCCGTTTCCCTGGCCGAACTCCTGCGGCGGCCCGAGATTCGGATGGAGGATTTAAAGACGGTCTGTCCCTCCCTCGCGCCTTTCGACGGGGAGGTATTGGAACAGGTCCAGATCCAGGTGAAATACGAGGGTTACCTGAAACGTCAGCGGGAAGAAATCGCCAGTTTCGATCGCCTCGAGTCGATCCGTCTCCCCGAGGATATCGACTATGCGGCCATCCCGGGCCTTTCCAAGGAGATACAGGAAAAGCTCACCCAGGTGGCGCCCGCTTCGCTGGGCCAGGCCTCCCGCATCTCCGGGGTGACCCCCGCGGCCATCTCCATCCTGATGATGATTGTCAAACGGGGAATCGGCGCCGCATCTTCATCCTCCCGTCCCGGCACATAACCCCCATGGAAGAGACCATTCAGGCCTACGATTACGAGCTTCCCTCGGCGTTCATCGCCCAGCATCCCTCGCCGGAGCGAGACAGGGATCGCCTGATGGTCGTTTGGCGCTCGTCCGGGAAGATTAAGCATCATCGCTTCCATGAGCTCCCCGAGCTGCTCGACGCGGGCGACCTGCTCGTCGTCAACGATACCCGCGTGATTCCCGCAAGGATTATGGGCAGAAAACCGACGGGGGGAAAGGTAGAGCTGCTTCTAACTTATAAACTCGATGACGAGGGATACGCGTGGCGGTGCATGGCGAAGCGCGTGGCCCGGATGAAGGTGGGAATGACATTCACGTTTCCGGGGGGAATCGAGGGGGAACTGCGCGCCATCGGGAAGGGGGGTGAGGTGGATCTCCTCTTCTCAGGCCCCCTGACGGAGGAGCGGCTCGTCCGCATGGGTCAACTCCCGCTTCCGCCCTACATCTCACGGCCGGAGGGCCCGTCCGAAGAGGACGCCCGGCGCTATCAAACCATCTTTGCCCGGCGTCCGGGGGCGGTAGCGGCCCCGACGGCGGGGCTCCACTTCAGTCCCGCTCTTCTTGACGCCCTCAAAGCCCGGGGAATAGAGACGGCGGCGATCACACTTCACGTGGGGCCGGGGACGTTTACGCCCGTCCGTGTCTCGAGGCTTTCTGAACACGAGATGCACGCGGAATACTACAAGATCTCCCGCGCGGCGGCTGAGCGCATCGCCGCTGCAAAGCGTGAGGGACGGCGGGTGGTCGCCGTGGGGACCACGGTGGTGCGGACCCTGGAATCCGCGGCACGGGAGGACGGGGTGCGGCCGGGGGGGCGGTGGACCTCCCTCTTCATCTATCCCCCCTACCGCTTCCAGGTCGTGGATGCCATGGTGACGAATTTTCACCTTCCCAAATCCACCCTGCTGGTCCTGGTTTGCAGTTTCGCCTCGAAAGACCTGATCTTCAGGGCCTACGAGACGGCAAAACGGGAGGGATACAAGTTCTTCAGCTACGGTGACGCCATGCTGATTCTTTAGGAGGTAACGTGGACGATTTCTTTCGATTGATGAAAACGGACGGGCGGGCGCGCCGCGGAGAGGTGCGCACCGCGCACGGGACCTTTCAGACCCCCGTCTTCATGCCCGTGGGAACCCAGGGAACCGTCAAGGCCGTGTCCCCCGACATCCTGGAGACCCTCGGCGCCGAGATCATCCTGGGCAACACCTATCATCTCTATCTCCGTCCCGGGATGGAGGTGATCCGGGAGGCGGGGGACCTGCACGCCTTTATGAACTGGCCCCATCCTATCCTGACGGACAGCGGCGGTTTCCAGGTTTTCAGCCTGAGCAGCCTGCGGGAGATCACCCCGGAGGGTGTCCGGTTCGCGTCGCACCTGGACGGCTCCCGCCACTTTCTGACCCCTGGAAAAGTTGTTCAGATCCAGGAGACCCTCGGCTCCGACATCATGATGTGCCTCGACGAGTGCGTGGCCTTTCCCTCCACGCGGGGATACGTCCAGGCCTCCATGGAGCTGACGACCCGGTGGGCGAGTGCCTCCCTGGAAGCGAAACACCGGGAAGACCTGGCCCTCTTCGGGATCATCCAGGGGGGAATGTATGCCGACCTTCGCCGGCGCCACGCGCGGGAACTTGCTGACCTTCCTTTTGATGGGTTCGCCATCGGGGGATTGAGCGTGGGGGAACCGAAGGGGTTGATGTGGGAGATGGTGGAGGCGACGGTTCCGGAACTTCCGGAGGATCGCCCCCGTTACATGATGGGGGTGGGCAAGCCGGAGGATATCCTGGAGGGAATCGCGCGGGGCGTGGACATGTTCGATTGTGTCATGCCGACGCGGAACGCGAGAAACGGCATGTTGTTCACGTCGCGCGGCCCCGTGATCATCAAAAACGCCCGCTATACCCGCGACATGACCCCCCTCGACCCGGCGTGTGATTGTTACACCTGCCGGAACTTCACACGCGCCTACCTCCGGCATCTCTTCATGTGCCGGGAGATCCTGTCCGCCGTCCTCAATACCATTCACAATCTGCATTTCTACCTCACCTTGACCCGGAATGCCCGCCACGCTATTGACGAAGGCAATTTTGTGGGGTATAAGGAAAAGCTCATTGAGCAGTGGAAACAAACAGGGCCCTGATATTTAGGAATATCGGGAGGAAGAGGAGGTTAAAGGTGTTAGGAGTCGCATTTGCCATGGCGGGAAAGGGAGGCGCCCAAGGCGCCGGAGGCCTGGGAGGAATGGGAGCCCTTGTCCCTTTGATTTTGATGTTCGTGATTTTCTACTTTCTGTTGATTCGCCCTCAGCAGAAGCAGGCGAAGAAACACAAGGAAACCCTCGCCAATTTGAAAAAGGGAGATTACGTCCTGACGACGGGCGGTATCTACGGACGCATCTTCGCGATTAACGGTCCCGTTGTCATCCTGGAGATCGCGGACAAGGTTCGCGTCAAGTTGGCGAAGGGTCAGGTCGCGCGGTTGGCGACACCCGAGGAGGCCCAACCGCCGAAGACGGAAGGATAAAAATAAGAGGAACCCGCTTCCTTGCCCAATTCTCTGAAAGGGAATGGGCTGTAAAATCCACAAGGAGGAAAGCATGAGGCTTTACGAAACCGTATTCATTTTGAAACCGGATCTGACGGAGGAAGAGACCAAAAGTTGGATCCAGAGAATCCTGCAGGTCCTTGAACAGAACAAGGGCGAGCTTATTCGCCTGGACGAGTGGGGCATCAAGAAACTTGCCTATAGCATCCGGAAGCTCCAGAAAGGCTATTACGTTTACGCCGTCTTTCAGGCGGACTACGCGTGCGTCAAGGAATTGGACCGCCACTTCAAGATGCTGGAGCCCTTCCTGCGGCACATCATCGTGAAACTGGACGACCGGGAATTGGAGACCCACAAACAGGCCCAGTTGGCCAAGGAGCGCAAGGCGGAAGAAACAGCCGCTGAGACCACGACAGGGGCGGCGTCCGCCGAAGGGGAAAAACCGGCCGAGGCGGAGACGCCGGCGGAAGAAAGTCAGGCCGAAGAACCCGTGGACGCCCAGGCGGAGGAAACGGAAGAAACGGTCGAAGAAAAACCGGAAGAAAAAGCCGCTGAGGAGGTGACAGCATGAGCGCGTATCATCGCAGAAATCGTAGGTCTTATGGACGCCGGAAGGTGTGCCGCTTTTGCGCGGATTCCAACCTGAAGATCGACTACAAGGATCCCAAGCTTCTGAGCCACTTCATCACGGAACGGGGCAAGATCATCCCCCGGCGAATTTCCGGCAATTGCGCGCGTCACCAGCGGCAGATTACCCTGGCTATCAAGCGGGCGCGCAATATCGCCCTGCTGCCTTACACGACCGTCCTCCGGTAAACAATGAAGGAACCAGGTCTGACCCCGGACGGGAGGACCCTGGGGTGGATTGTGGCAGGGGGACTGGCCTCTGCCCTTTTCTTTTTCTCTTCCATATTTATCCCGCTGGCGGGCTCCTTCCTGGGTATCCTGGCCCCCCTTCCCATCGCGGTTTTGTCCCTGAGGAGGGGCTGGATGGGCGGCGCCCTTGCCTCCCTGGTGGCGGCCCTTCTGATAGGGCTTGCCTTCAAGCCCATCGTGGCGCTCTACTTCTTCGTCCAGTTCGCCTTCCTGGGACTCATTGCCGTTTACCTCTTGGAGCGGGACGCTTCGTTCGGTCTTACCCTGTTGATATCTGCCCTTGCCGTGGCGGCGGGATTCTCGCTTCTCATCGCCTTGCAGGCCTCGTCCCTGCACCAGGGGTTCTTCGAGACCTTGAAAAAGCCAGTTCAGGAAAACGTCCGGATGGTCCTGGAAAACTATCCGGGGATGTCTCGCGCGGAGGCCAAGGAGATGGAGGCCATGTTTCAGAAGATGCTCTCTCTGGTCATCGTTCTGGTCCCGGCCCTCATCGTGATAGGAAGCTGGCTCATCCTCATGGTCAATTTCTACCTCATCGACCGGCTCAACCTGACCGGCGGCGGGAAGATACTCGCGCGGTTTGACCTCAACGCCTGGCGACTTCCCGACCATTTCATCTGGCTGGTTATCCTCCCGGGGTTTGGGGTCTACTTCCTCCATGCGACACCGCGGATCGTCTCCCTGAACATCCTGATCGCGGCCCTGACCGCCTATTTCTTCCAGGGGCTGTGCGTTATCAACTACTATCTCGCGAAGAAGCGGATGCCCCCCCTTGTCAAGGCGGTCATCTACTTTACCTTGTTTGTGATTCAAATCGTCGCGGTGATGGTGGTCCTGATGGGGCTCCTGGACATGTGGATGGATTTCCGAAAGATTTTCCATAAAAGGCCGGCGGAAAGAGACGATTCTCCGGATGACACACAACATCCTTCCGAATGAAAATAACAGGGAACCCCCGATTTGAAAAGCGGCCTTGCGGGAACAACGCATGTGGCATGCGCGCCCAGTATTTTTAGCGGCAAAAAAAGGGCCCGGGGGAAGGAAACCCGGGCCCTTTCGACTTTACGCCTATGGTGTCGGTTCTTAGAAGAAGTAGTAGGCGGCCAGGATGAAGGAATTCATCGAGGCGTCGTCGTTGCCGTACTCGTCCGTGTCAACATAATCGTTGTTCGCGTAGGTGTACTCGGCGCAGAACAGGAAGCTGCGGGCCGGTTTCCAGAAGATGTTGGCCGTGATGTTGTAGGCGCTGTTGACCATGGATCCGGGATAGTAGTCTTTGTCATCGATCTCGTCATAGCCGCCGTAAACGTCGATCCAGACGTTGTCGCAGACGAAGTAGCTCAGGCCGACCCATCCGCCGTAGCCCTCAACCTCATCAAGACCGCCAGTGGGCTTGGCCACCGTGTTGTAACCGAGGGTCAGGGACGCGGCGTTACCCAGGGCCTGCCCATAGTAGAACTTTCCGGCCAGAGCCAGGTTTCCGGCCTTCTTGGCGCGATCCTTGGAGGAGATGATGGGCACGTAGTAATCCAACTCGACGCCGTAGGTGTCGTAGTCGTCACCGCTGGCCACCTTGACACCACTGTCATAGATGTCGTCCGGTTCGGCCATGTTGCCGTAGATACCCTGCAGCCAGACGCCCAGGGGCTTGCCACCGGCGTATCCCAGGGCCTTGCTGGTCATGGACAGCTCGATGCTGGTGTAGGGAAAGCCGAGGTTTTCGGTGTTGAAGTCGCCATCATCGTCATAGGTCATGACCATCAACTCGGCGCCGAAGGTGTTGTCGCCGCTGGGGAACTTCTGGGCGATATCGACCCTCAGGCCACGGCGGAAACCGTCACCCACGATGGAGTTGAAGTTTTCGACCATGGGCGCGTGACGAGTCCCGAACATGGCCCACCCTTTACCGATGGTGATGCGGGTGTTGCCCTTGCTCAGGTACATTTCGCCGATCCGCATCCGGGGGACCTCGCCGTGGTGGTCATGGCCGCCGCCGAACATGTCGAATTCCATCCGGCCGCCGGTGGTCCATCCCGCGAAGGTATCGCCCCCCACCTTGAAGCCGAAACGGCTCTGGCGCGCGTTGGTCACCAGCCAGCCGTTCTCGCCGGCGGTGGTGCTGTCATGGGGAATCCTCTGATAGACCTGCAGGGACTTGGCCTGCTGCTTGTCCACGTAGCCGGCCCGGAACTTGACGTATCCATAGAAAACAAACTTTTTCGCGCAGCCGCAGGTTACTTCCGTCTGGCTTACCTTGGCCTGGGCGACACTCGGCAGGGTCACCATCGTCATTCCAAAGACGAACGCGATGGCCGCGAATAACATAATGAATTTCTTCATTGGTTACTCCTTTTGTTGTGGTTTGATGATTATTCCTTTTTTACCCCTGAAACCGATAAATAACGCCTCCTTCTTCACCTCCTTTTCCCGGATTTTGGGGATGGGTGTCTCCACACCACCCCTTTTCACGGGTAACTATAATTCCTGGAATTTTGTTTGTCAAGAGAAAAATTAAAAAATTTTAATAAAAGCCCAACATGTTGAAATAAAGGGGATTGCCAGAAAAGAACGGACCTGTAAAGGCTCGCCGGCATGAGGGTCTCTCTACCGAATGCGCTCGGGGATGAGCCTCGGTATTCAGGCGGCGCGTCCTGAAATCCCGAGGTCTGGTAACCGATTCGCCGGTTGTTTTCCTTGACCCTTTAGGAAGGATAATGGAACCGTCGGCCGAAGTGACAAAGAACGTAAATCAATTCCATATTCCTCATCTTTTCTCACAGACACGGTGTGGCATAAATACGATAAAAATCAGGATTAAGTTAACTTGATGATAAAAAATAAATACGCTGACTTTGACGGGGCCCAGAGAGGCCCTTAAACTTTCTTGAAATGGGAAAGAAATCTTGTTAAATATACAACCTAATATCCGAGAAAGGACAAAGTTGCTCAATGCGTGAGAATATCGTCATCGGGGCGGATCACGGAGGATACCGCCTGAAAGAAGAGGTTAAGGCCTACCTGACTGAAAAGGGGTACCCCATCATCGACAAGGGAACCGACTCGGAGGCCTCCGTGGACTACCCGGACATTGCCGCCCGGGTGGCGCGGGCCGTCCAGGCGGGTGAGGCCGACCTGGGGATCCTCATCTGCGGCACGGGCATCGGGATGTCCATCACCGCCAATAAGTTCAAGGGAATCCGGGCGGCCGTGGTCCACGACGCCTACACGGCGGAGATGAGCCGCCGCCACAACGACGCCAACGTCATCACGTTCGGCGGGCGCGTGGTTGGGGCGGGGGTCGCCTTCAGCATCCTGGATGCCTGGCTCGGCAGTAGCTTTGAGGACGGACGCCACGCGCGGAGGGTCGGGAAGATCGGGGAATTCGAGAGGAATCATTCCTGAAGCTTCCCATGCTTGTTGACCGTCACGGCGTCTTTTGAAGAAAACCAGCGCGGAGAGGAATCGGGAAAAAGGGAGAGAAGGGGGAACATTCGACTATGACGGCATTGATGAAAGCGGACCCGGTGATCGCCCGGGTGATTTCGGGGGAGGAACGGCGGGAGACGGAGAAGATTATCCTCATCGCCTCGGAAAACTACGTGAGCCAGGCGGTGATGGACGCCCAGGGGAGCATCCTGTCGAACAAGTACGCGGAGGGATATCCCGCCAAGCGGTTTTACGAGGGATGTGAATACGTGGACCAGGCGGAATCCCTCGCCATCGAGCGGGCGAAGGCGCTGTTCGGCGCGGAACACTGCAACGTGCAGCCCCTTTCGGGTACGGTGGCGAACCTGGCGGTTTACCTGACCATGCTCAAGCCGGGTGACCGCATCCTGGGAATGAACCTCTCCCACGGCGGGCACCTCAGCCACGGCGCCCCGGCCAGTTTCACGGGAAGGATCTTCGAATCTCACCACTACGGCGTTTCCAGGGAGACCTACACCATCGATTACGACGAGGCGGAGACCATGGCGAAGCGGATCCGACCCAAGATGATCGTGGTGGGGGCCAGCTCCTATTCCCGGATCATTGACTTCGAGCGGTTCCGGCGGATCGCCGACGAGGTGGGGGCCCTGCTCATGACCGACATCGCGCACATCGCCGGCCTGGTGGCGGCGGGAGCTCATCCAAGCCCCGTTCCTCACGCCGACTTCGTGACCTCGACCACCCACAAGACCCTCCGGGGTCCCCGGGGGGCCTTCATCCTCTGCAAGAAGGAATACGCGGACCTCATCGACCACACGGTTTTTCCCGGCCTGCAGGGGGGGCCGTTCATGAACATCATCGCGGCCAAGGCGGTCTGTTTCAAGGAGGCGAGCACCCAACAGTTCCGGGAATACGGCCACCAGATTGTGAAGAACGCCAAGGCGCTCTGCCAGGCGCTGAAGGCGAAGGGTTACGAGATCGTCACCGGTTCCACGGACAACCACCTCTTTCTCGTGAACCTGACAAACCGGGAAATCACGGGCCGGGACGCGGCCCGGGCGCTGGACAGGGCCGGGATCACCCTGAACAAGAACGTGATTCCGTTCGACACGCAGTCCCCCTACGTGACCAGCGGCATTCGTATCGGAACCCCCATCGTGACGACACGGGGGATGAAGGAAAAAGAGATGGACCTCATCGCCGACTGGATCGACCGGGTTCTCTCCGACATCGAAAACGAAACCCTCCAAAAGCAGGTGGCGGACGAGGTCCGGGAGTTTTGCAGGGGTTACCCTACGCGCCCGGTGGTCCTGCACGAAGATTAAAAGATGCTGATGCCGAAGACAGAGCGTCCCGGTTGGGACGAATACTTCATGGAGATCACCCGCCTGGTGGCGAAGCGTTCCACCTGCCTGCGGCGCCACGTGGGGGCGCTGCTCGTCAAGGACAAGATGATCCTGGCGACGGGTTACAACGGGGCGCCGAAGGGGCTGGCCCACTGCCTCGACATCGGGTGCCTCCGGGAACAGATGGGCATCCCCTCCGGGGAGCGCCACGAGCTCTGCCGGGGGCTGCACGCCGAGCAGAACGCCATCATCCAGGCCGCCTTCCACGGCGTCTCCATCGCGGGGGCGACCCTGTATTGCACGAACCATCCCTGCATCATCTGCACCAAGATGCTGATCAACGCGGGGATCGTCAAGATCGTCTTCGAGGCCGGGTACCCTGATGAGCTGTCCGATGACATGCTCAAAGAGGCCGGAATCGAGATGGTCCAGTTCAAAGAAAGATGAAATGTCCCCAGTGCGGCTACCCTGACAGCAGGGTTATCGACTCCCGGACCACCCCGGAGAAGGACGCGATTCGGAGGCGGCGGGAATGTCTCTCCTGCCATCACCGCTTCTCCACGGTGGAACAGGTGGAGGTTATTCAGCCCATGATCGTCAAGAAGGACGGGCGCCGGGAGCCCTTCGATCCCCAGAAGCTGATGCGGGGGCTCCGGAAGGCCTGCGAGAAGCGCCCCGTCAGCATCGACGCCCTGGAGAGGATTGTCACGCGGATCGAGCAGGGGATCCAGGAGCGGGGCGACAAGGAGGTCTTGAGCCGGGAGATCGGGGAACGGGTGATGGACGCCCTCCACGCCTTAGACGACGTGGCGTATGTCCGCTTCGCCTCCGTCTACCGGGAGTTCAAGGACATCGAGGAATTCTTGAGCGAATTGCAGGAGCTTTTGAAAAATCAAAACAAACCAACAAAAGAGTGACGAACACTACATGCGTCTCGCCCTCCGCCTGGCGCGAAAGGGGCGGGGGCGGGTCTCCCCCAATCCCCTTGTCGGCGCGGTGGCGGTGAAAGAGGGAAACATCGTCGGCCGAGGCTATCACCGGGCCTTCGGGGAGGCGCATGCCGAAGCGGCGGCCCTTCGTGACGCGGGGGACCTGGCCAAGGGCGCGACCTTGTACGTAAACCTGGAACCATGCAACCACACGGGACACACCCCGCCCTGCACCCGGGCCATCCTGAAGGCGGGGATCCACCGGGTGGTCATCGGGATGCGTGATCCCAATCCCGTGGCCGCGGGCGGGGTGGAGACGCTCCGCGCGGGCGGCGTGGAGGTGACGGAGGGAGTCCTGGAAGACGCGTGCCGGCGGCTGAACGCCCCTTTCATCCACTTCGTGACACGCAAGACCCCCTACGTGGTGATGAAGATCGCCGCCACCCTGGACGGCAAGATTGCCACAAAGACGGGAAACTCCCGGTGGATAACGGGAGAGGCGTCCC
>JALSPC010000134.1 GCA_026986155.1 bacterium | reverse complement strand
GAAGAAAAAGTTGAAACGTATAAACCATCGCGTCATTTTTGAGTCTGCCGTACACTTGACATCCCTGAAATGGCGTGGTAGAAATGCTTAATTTTGAATTGGCTGTTTACCTAATCCCCAAAAATTAGATATCCCGGTCCATTCAAAACGGCAGTCAGAACGTGACTGCATGTCCCGCGCGGATCCAGCGGTTTGTCGGCGCGTGACACCTTCTCAAAACCGCGTTAGACAAAGGAGTTTTTTTATGAACATGTATGTTGGCAATCTTGCCTACGGCGTCACCGAAGACGATTTGCAAGCCGCTTTCTCGGAATACGGGAACGTGGAGAGCGTAAACATCATCAAGGACAGGTATTCGGGCCAGTCCAAGGGATTCGGTTTCGTCGAAATGCCGGATAATTCAGAGGCCGACACGGCAATGAAGGCCATGAATGGGACGGAGTTCAAGGGACGCCAGATCAAGGTGAACCAGGCGAAGCCCCGGGGCGATCGCTCCGCGCGCAGGCCGAGGTATTAATTCGACGCAACGATTAGGGGCCGGGTCCTCAGGGACCCGGCTTTTTTTTGCCCGGTTTTTGTTTTCCCTTTCCTTCGACAATCAGCGTCACCTCGCCCCGGATCTTCCGGCCCGCAAGCGCAGAGATGAGCGCGCCCGGGGTGCCTCTGAGGATTTCCTCGTAGGGCTTGGTGAGTTCCCGGCACAGGACGACGGTTCGCCCTCCGAAGGGGTCCCGCATCGCCTCCAGGGTCTTCATCAGGCGGTGGGGCGACTCGAAGAACACGAGGGTGTAGGGCAGTTCGGAGAGCTCCCGAAGCTCCCTTTCAAGTTTCCCCGCCTTTCGCGGAGGGAATCCCGCGAAGAGAAACCGGTCGGTGGGCAGGCCCGCCACGGAGAGGGCCGCCATGACGGCCGAGGGACCCGGTACGGGAACCACCTTGATTCCCCGCTCTTGCGCTGCCCTGACGAGCCGATACCCGGGGTCCGAGATAAGGGGCGTTCCCGCGTCGCTGATAACGGCGATGGACGCGCCCGCCCCGAGGTGTTCGAGCAGCCCTTCCATCTTTCGAATTTCGTTATGTTCGAAAAAGCTGACAAGCGGCGTATCGATGCCATGACCCTTCAGGAATCTTCCCGCCACCCGCGTGTCCTCCGCGGCGATGAGGTCAACACTTTTCAGGACGCTTAGCGCCCGCGGGGAGATGTCCTCAGGGTTTCCGATGGGCGTGGCTACGATAAAAAGTGTCCCTTTCTCCGGAGCCATGTCGTCAATTTCCCGCCGCCGCGGCACAGGCAGCCCTATCTTTCGTGCGATCGGTTCATTTTTCGCCGTCCCCAAGCGGGCGAGGAAGTATGGACCCAACAGGTCCCCGGCGTCCGCGCCGATCCCGCGCGGACGCCGTTCAAGGACGGACTCAAGCCGCCTGGGCCTTCATCTGTTCCCGGAGTTTCTCCGTGGCGGCCATGTCCACCTGGAAGGTCTCCGGGTCGATGACCACACCGTAGTCTTCCCTCGCTTTTTCAACGGAGACCACATCGTTCCGAACGTCTTTCAGGACCTTCTCCACGGGCCGCAGGTAGGGAGGGCCGTAGCCGCCGCCGCCGCCCGCCTGCTGGAAGTAGATGGTCCCGGCGGGAACGTCTTCTATCAGGTCTTTGGAGAGGGCCTTGTAGACCTTTCCGTCAGGGTATATCAGTTCTATCTTGTTGAGGGTTCCCTCCTTGCCGCCGTGGGCGCCGAAGGCCGGTTCCACGTCCCCGTCTCCGAAGGTCACCACTTTGGTGTGGTCGCTTCCTATCTTGAACCGGGTCTCCACGCCGAGCCCGCCGCGCCACTGTCCCGCGCCGGCGGAATCCCGCCAGTACTCATGGAGCATCAGGAGATGGGGCGTCTGCTGCTCGAACATCTCGTAGTCCTGGTCTAATACACCGCCGGAGGCGTCGATCATCCCGATGTGATCGTAGCCGTCACACCCCTTGATGGCGCCGGAGCCCCCTTTCAGGCCCATGAAGCCGATGTCCACGTAGGGCCGCCCGTTCCGCGGGTCGATGGCCGTGGTCAGGGAGCAGAGGAGTTCGTTCCACTCCGCCGTGACCCTATCCGGGATGGCGGGGCCCAGGGCCCGCATAATGGCGTCGGCGTTGTTGGGACAGAGGTGGTTGCCGTAGGTGGTCGCCTTGGGATAGGCGGCGTTGAGGATGGTTCCCTCGGGAATGATGATGTGCATGGGCCGGATCATCCCGTCGTTGTGGGGGATGTTCGGGTTGATCATCTGGAGAAAGGTCAGGGTCGTGGCCGAGGCGCTCGACGTGTAGGTCCCGTTGACGAAGCCGTCCGTTTCCGGAGAGGTGCCCGTGTAGTCGAAGGTAATTTCCTCGTCCTCCACCGTGATGGTCACGTGAATCTCGTAAACCGAACCCGGGTTCCTGCCGTCGTAGTAAACGCGGGAGTCGCCCTTGTAGACGCCGTTGGGAATGGCGCTGATTTCCGAGCGCATCATCTTTTCCGTGGAGTCGAAGAGGTGGTTTTTGTGCGCCTCGAAGACGTCCAGGCCGTAACGGTCGATGAGTTTGAGCAGTTCGCGCTCGCCCACGACGCAGCTTCCGATCTCCGCCTTCATGTCCTCCGCCACGATATCGAGTCGGATGTTCGCGAAGATGAGATCCCAGACGTCCTTCCGCAGTTTCCCTTTTTCGTAAACCTTGACGGGGGGAATCCGGAGGGCCTCCTGCCAGACCTCGGTGGCGTTGGGGTTGTAGCCCCCCTGGACACATCCGCCGATGTCCGCCTGGTGTCCCTTGCAGGCGGACCAGGCGACCAGTTCGTCCTTGTAGAAGATGGGTTTGTAGACCGCCACGTCGTTGTTCTGGTTGCCCATGGAGAAGACGTCGTTGTGAAAGATCACGTCTCCCGGATGGATGTCGTCCCCGAAATACTTGATGATGTACTCGCATACGGGCCCCAGGGAGAAGGAGAGGATCGGAAGGTTCTCGGTCTGCTCCAGCATCTTGCCGTTTTTGTCATACAGGCCCGTCACAAAATCCTTGGCCTCGCAAAGGATGGGGGACCGGGTGGTCATCATGAGGGCGATGCTCATCTCCTCCGTGATCGACTTCAGCCGCCGCTGAAGGATGGATACCAAAACCTTGTCAATCTTTACGTCGCTCATTTTAAAATCCTCCCCGCAAATTCTTCCTCGCGCGATTTCAGGTAAAGAGTGTAACTCCCAAACTTGTCCACCAGGACCGAGTATTCCGGCGTCACGAAGGTCGTGGTGTTGACCTGCTCGAGAATCGCCGGGCCTTCGATCTTGTTGCCGTAGCGCAGCTTGAAGCTGTCGAAGACGTCCACCTCCTCGAACCGCTTCCAGGTAGGAATGAAGACCTTCCGCTTCTTCTTGAAGGCCTTGGAGGGGTCTTCCCCATCGTAAGGCTGTTCGTTGAACTTGGGCTTTTCCGTCTTCCCGATACAGGTGAGCCGCATGTTAATCAGCTCCACGGGAGTGCCCTCCTCCTTCAGGTCATAGCCGAACAGCTTGTTGTGGCGGGGATGGAAGGCCTCCGCCATGGCGTCGATGTTCACATCCATGGCCACCTCCTCGGAAATTGGCACGTTCACCTCGTGATACTGCTTGATGTAGCGCAGGTCGAGGGAATAGACGAATTCAATCTTGTCTTCGGGAATGCCCTCTTCCTTGAGACTGGCGATGCCGTTTTTCCGCATCTCTTCGAAGTAGGCCTTGAAGCGTTTGGGCTCAATATCGGAGAGCTGAACGGCGTAGGTCTGAACGTAGTCGTGCTTGAGGTCCGACATGAGCATCCCCGCCGCGCAGAAGATGGAGGATTCCCTCGGGACGAGAATGACGGGGATCTCCAGTTCCAGGGCGATCATGCAGGCGTGGTTCGGTCCCGCGCCGCCCGCCGTCACCAGGGGGAAGTCCCGGGGATCCTGCCCCTGCTTGACGGAAACCTCCCGCACGGCCGCCGCCATGTTGACGTTGATGACATTATACATGCCCAGCGCCGCCTCGTGGAGGTCCATGCCAAGGGGTTTCGCGATCTTCTCCTCGATGGCCCGCTCCGCCTTGCCCAAATCGAGGGGGATCCGGCCGCCGGCGAAGTAGTCCTTGTCGAGATAGCCCAGGACCAGATCGGCGTCCGTGCAGGTGGGTTCCTCTCCCCCCAGGTTGTAACAGGCCGGACCGGGTTTTGCCCCGGCGCTCTGGGGGCCCATCCGAAGCAATCCGCCCTCGTCGATCCAGCCGATGCTCCCGCCGCCGGCCCCGATGGTCACCACATTGAGCATGGGCAGGGCGATGCGAAGCCGGTTGATCTCTCCCATGGTGGTCACCATGGGCGTTTTATCTTTAATGAGGGCCGCGTCGAAGCTCGTCCCCCCCATGTCCACCGTGATACAGTCGTCGTACCCCTGAACCGAGGTATACATGACCCCCGCCACGGGGCCGCCCGCCGGGCCGGAAAGGAGGGTCACGGCGGCCCGTTCCATGGCGATCTCCGGGGCCACGACGCCGCCGTTGGACTGCATGATCAACAAAACGCCCTCGTAGTTGACATCCTTCAGTTTCTTTAACAGGGCGTCGAGATACCGCTTCAGGATGGGCCCCACGTAGGCGTTCAGGACCGTGGTGCTGACCCTGTCGTAGAAGCGGATGGAGGGAAGGATGTCGCCGGAGAGGGTCAGGTAGGCGTCCGCCATCTCCCGCCGGATGATCTCCCCCGCCTTGCGCTCGTGTTCCGGGTTCGCGAAGGAGTTCATGAAGCAGACTGCAACGGCCTCGACCCCTTCCTTCTTAAAGACGGCCACCTGCCGCAACACCTCTTCTTCCTCGAGGGGCTTGATGACGTCTCCCTTGTAGTCGAGCCTCTCATCTATGGGGAGGCGAAGATAACGCTGAACGAGAGGTTCCACGTTTTCGTATCGGTTGTTGTATTGCTCCTCGCGGATTCCCCGCCGCATCTGGAGAGCGTCACGGACGCCCTTCGTGGTAAGCAGGCCCGTCTTGGCTCCCGTGTAGGTCAGCACCGCGTTGGTCGTGACCGTGGTTCCATGCACGATCACCGTCACGCCCTTCAGAAACGCCTCGACACTGACGTTCCGGTCCTCCGCCATCTCCCTGAGACCCTGCATGGTGGCGATGGAAGGATCGTCCGGTGTGCTCAAGACCTTGTAGATTTGGGAACTTCCATCCTCCATGGTCAGCAGGAAATCCGTGAATGTTCCTCCAACATCAATCCCGATCTTGTACTTCATGATTTCCCCCAATATGTCGCGTTAAGGTTAAAATCCACAACTCACACCCCCGTCCACGAAGACGACCTGTCCCGTCACGTACCTGGCCTCCTCGCTGGCGAGAAAGAGATGTGTCACGGCGATCTCATCCGGCTCGGCCATCCGGCCAAGGGGTATCTTTTCGATAAACCGCTTTTTCGCCTCCATGGGAAGGGAACGCGTCATCTCCGTCAGGGTGGCTCCGGGAGCCACGCAGTTCACCGTCACCCCGTGGGGGGCGTATTCGAGGGCCAGGGTCTTGGTCAGGCCAATTACCCCCGACTTGGCGGCGCTGTAGTTGGCCTGCCCGGGGTTCCCCAGGGCGCTGATGGAGGCGGTATTGATCACCCGTCCGAACTTGCGTTCGGCCATCCCCTCGATGACGGCCCGCGTGCAGACGAAGACAGCCGTGAGGTTCACGTCAAGGACCGTTCGCCATGCCTCCAGGGTCATGTTCCGGAACATGCGGTCGCGAATGATGCCCGCGTTGTTGATTAGGATATCGACCGGTCCCAGGTCCGCCGTGACGGCCCGGACCACCTCCGCCACGGAGGCTTCGTCGCAGACATTCCCCCGGTAGGTCTTGAAGACACCGTCGTTCTCCGAGGCCATCCGGGCGCGAAAGGACGCGAGGGCATCCTCGTCCATATCCATGACGGCCACGCGCGCGCCGGCCTCCGCCAGCTTGACGCCGACGGCGGCCCCGATGCCCCGCGCGCCGCCCGTGACCCAGGCCACCCTTCCATCGAGACGAAAGGGCATCAGATAATCCTCGGCTCGTTAAATTCGCCAAAAACCTCGCGGAAGACGCCGGTCATCTCTCCCACCGTGGCGTAGGTCTTGACGGCATCGACCAGGTAGGGCATGACGTTCTCGCCTTCCGCCGCGGCATTCCTCAATGCCTTCAGGGCCCGGGTGACGGCCTTGTCGTCCCGCTCCCGCTTCACCTGCTTCAGGCGCTCGATCTGCTGGTCGATGACGCTGGCGTCGTATTCGTGCAGTTCGACCTCCTCCTCCTTCTTAGATTCGTCCGCGTAGAGGTTGACGCCCACCTTCTTCAGTTTGCCTTCCTGGAGATCTTTTTCAAACTTGTAGGCCTGTTGTGCGACCAGTTTCTGGACGAATCCCTGCTCCACCGCCTCGGCCATGCCGCCCATCTTCTCGATCCGCTCCATCTCCTCGACGATCTTTTCCTCCATCTGCTTGGTGATCGTCTCGATGAAGTAGGACCCGGCCAGGGGATCCACCGTGTCCCGAAGCCCCACTTCCTCCATGACGATCTGGAGGGTCCGCAGGGACAAGAGGGCCGAATGGGGCGTCGGGATGGTGTAGGCCTCGTCGTAGGAACACAGCGCGATGGTCTGCGCCCCGCTCAGGGCCGCCGCCATGGCGTAGAAGGCGCCCCGGACGATGTTGTTTTCCGGCTCCTTCTTGGTCAGGCCGTAGCCGCCCCCGCCGAACAGGCCCCGTAGGAACATGCTCTTGGGATTTTTCGCCCCGTATTTTTCCTTGATGTTCTTCGCCCAGAGCTTCCGGCCCGCTCTGAACTTGGCCACCTGCTCCCAAAGGTTACCGAAGACATTGAAATTGAAGGAGAAACGCCGGACGAAATCATCGATATTGTAGCCCCGCGCCAGGACGTTGTCGATGTAGGCGTTGGCTATCTGGATGGCGAACCCTATCTCCTGCGCCGGGGTGGCCCCCGACTCCCGGATGTGGTAGCCGCAGATGCTCACGGGGTTACAGCGGGGCAACTCGTTCATGGAATACTCGATGGTGTCCCCGATCAGTCGGATGGAGGGTTTCACGGGAAAGATCCACGTCCCCCGCCCGATGATCTCCTTCAGGATGTCGTTTTGAGGTGTGGCGCTTATCTGTTCCTTTTTGTAGCCGTATTTTTCCGCCACCGCCTGGAACATGGCCAGCATGATGGAGGCCACCGCGTTGATGGTCAACCCGACGCCGATCCGGTCCAGGGGGATGTCCTTGAAGGCGATCTCGAAATCCCTCAGGGTGTCCACGGCCATTCCGACCCGGCCCACCTCGCCCGCCACCCGGGGATCGTCCGAGTCGTAGCCCATCTGGGTCGGCAGGTCGAAGGCCACGTTCAGCCCGGTTTGGCCATGGGAAATCATCAGCTTGAAACGCTCGTTCGTCTCCACGGGCGTTCCGAATCCGGTGTATTGACGGGTCGTCCAGGCCCGGGAACGGTAGCCCTGGGGATGAATTCCCCGGGTGTAGGGATATTGACCGGGATCCCCCAGGTCCTTCTCGTAGTCGAATCCGATCTCCCTCAGATCCTCCGGGCCGTAAACGGGCTTGACCTTGAGCCCCGATTGATAGGTGACGTCGATTACGCGGTCTTTTTCATCCTTATCGTAATATGCAACCCCCATATCTTCCTCCAATCAATGATCGATTAAGGCGGGAAACCCCGCGTTGTCCGCTTTCGCTCCCTTGCCGTTTACGGCCTTACCTCGAAACGAAAAGGGACGGGCAAAAATTCACCCCTCCAATGCCACTTGAAGGGGCTGGGTGGTATCGTCTTCCGTCATCGGTTCACGTGGTCCGTAAAGGAGAAAATCTCTGCCGGTTTCAGTATCACCTTTCTCCCGCAATTTTCCCGATTTCCTCCACGATGGCGTCAAAGGGCGTCCCGCCCGGAAAGACCGCGTCAACCCCCAGGGCCTTCAGCTTCTCCACGTCCCGGTTCGGAATAACGCCGCCCACGGCCACCTTGACATCCGTCATCCCCTTCTCCTTCATCTTCTTGATGAGTTCCTCGCAGATGGGCAGGTGCGCCCCAGACAGAATACTCAGGCCGATGACGTCCACGTCCTCCTGGAGGGCGGTCTGGATTATCTGGTCAATGGTCTGGTGCAGCCCGGTATAGATGACCTCCATTCCGGCTTCTTTCAAGGCCTGGGCCACCACCTTGGCCCCGCGGTCGTGCCCGTCCAGGCCGGGTTTGGCGACCATGACCCTTATCTTTCTCTCTCTATCCGTTGCCATAGGCTAACCTCGATTCCTATTTTTTTCGTTTTTTGCCGTGGTTAAAGCCGACCCGTCAGCTCCCGCGCGATGACGGTTTTCAAAATCTCATGCGTCCCGCCGCCGTAGAGGAGAAAGCGGGCGTCCCTGAAGTAACGCTGGGCGGGGTATTCCATGGCGAACCCATAGGCCCCGTAGATACGCGTCACCTCGTCCACCACCTTGCAGACCATCTCCACCGCGAACATCTTGGCGCTCGCCGCCTCTTTCGAGTGGGGCAAGTCGTTGTCCTTCAGCCAGGCGGCCCGGTAGACCATCAGTTTTGCCGCCTCATAATTCATGTACATCTCGGACAGCTTGGCGGCAATGAGTTGGAACTTGGCGATGGGACGGCCAAATGCGGTGCGTTCCTTGGAATACTGCAGCCCGTCGTCAAAGGCGGACCTGGCCAGGCCCAGGGCCAGCGCCCCCGTCATGATGCGGATCTCCGCAAGGATCTGCCCGAGGTAAACAACCCCCTTGCCCTCCTCGCCCAGGAGGTTCTCCGCCGGGATTTTACAGTCGTCGAAGGTCAACTCCGTGTTTTCGGACCCCCGTGTCCCCAGCTTATGTATCTTCTTTCCCACGTTGTAACCGGGGGTATCCCGCTCCACCAAAAAGAACCCCAGGCCCTTCAGGCCCTTGGAACGGTCGGTGGAGGCCACCACCGTGGCAAAATCCGCTACGGTGGCGTTCGTGATCCACGTCTTCTGGCCGTTGATGATGTAATGATCCCCCTCTTTGCGGGCCGTGGTGTGGATATTCGCCAGGTCCGATCCCGCGTTGGGCTCCGTGAAGGCGATGGTGCCGAGCCTTTCCCCTCTCATGGCGGGGAAGAAACAGCGCTCCTTGATCGCGTCCGATCCGAAACGATAGATGAAATCGGTCCCCATCAGGGTCTGCATGGCGATATTCGCTCCGACGCTCAGGGATCCCCGGGCGATCTCCTCGATAAACAGGGCGTAGGTGACCATGTCGGCACCCATGCCGCCCACCGACTCGGGATAGCGGATGCCGAGATA
>JALSPC010000133.1 GCA_026986155.1 bacterium | reverse complement strand
AGGGCCTGTTCGCAGTTCCGCGTCACAATAGCCATCCGGACCCCACGTTGCCATAGGGACCAGAGGCGGCGATAAACGCCGGGGAGGAGGTGGCTTCGGGCGGCCGCCATCATTTCCATCTCCTCGATGGCGGCGAAGGCCTCTTCCCTGACCTTCCGGGCCAGAGTTGGATTTTTTACAACAGTTCTTTCGAAAGCCTCGTCGATGCGTTCAAGGATAAATCTTCGCTCAAGGGACCCGGGGGGGACGCCGTGGCGGGCAAAGATACCGTTGACGACCCGTCGCATCTCGTCGAAATCGATGAACATCCGCGCCAGGGTCCCGTCGAAGTCGAAGATGATGCCGTAGGTGTCCAGCCGCCTACCCCCGCTTGATGGCGGCCACATACTTCAATTTCAGATCGTAAAGCAGATTTGTGATGAGCTGATCCTCGTCCTGGTCCAGGTTTCCCTCTGTCTTCTTCTTCAACATGTCGATGAGGTCGATGGTCTGCTTGGCGAGCGGGAGGTTTTTCTCCATTTGGTTGGTCTCGGGATTGGGGAGCTCTCCCAGGTGCATGAGGGTGGAGGTGCTCAGGGAGAGGATGAAGGTGGAAAAGTTGATTTCAGGAAGAACTGTGGAATCCTGTCCTGCCGCTTCTTCAGTTTTGGGCTTAGATTCTCCGGCTTTCTCTTTCGTTTTCTTTTCCCCCGGTTTATCCGGTTCAGTGTCAAATATCTTCCGGCGGTCCTTGACCTTAAACCCCTTTTCCTCGTCGTGTTTTTCCATTTATTCCTCCTTTTACGATTGATAGAGATTGAAGACGATTTTATAAGTGTAGGAACCCCTCAGAAGGAGGAGTTCGAATCTTCCGGACCGGACGTTTTTTATCGTGGTTTTATTAAATGCATTAACATCTTTGAGCGGTGTGCCGTTGAGTTTCAAGAGGATGTCTCCCCGGCGCAAACCGTTGGTGGCGGCGACGGATCCCGGGATGATATTGGCGATGGCGATTCCGGCAAGCCCGGTATCTGCCAGGCGCCGGCGTTCTCTCCCGTTCAGACCCCTGATCTCAAATCCGAAAACTCGGTGCACAAGGAAGGCGGCATGTCCCGGCGTGAGCCGTTTCAATGTCACTGGACACTTCTTGTTTGATCCGTTGCGCGAGACTTTAAAGGTGAGTGTATCCCCTGGCAGGTGCTGATTGAGGATCTGCTGAAACAAGATAAGGGAAGTGACGGCATCGTTGTCAATAGATGTGATGATATCTCCCGCCTTCAGGGAGCTTTGCGCGGCGGGACTGCCCGGTTCGATGGCGGTGACGAGGATACCGCCGCCGCCCTTGAATTGAAAGTGTTTCGCGATGGTCCTTGTGAGAGGTTGGCAGTCGATACCAACCCATACGGGCGGGATCTTTCCGAATCGGATCAGAACGGCGGAAACCTTTTTGACCCTGTCAATGGGGATGGCAAACCCGATGCCTTGGGCGTTGCTGTAGATGGCCGTGTTGATCCCAATGACCTTCCCCAGGATGTTGAGAAGGGGTCCGCCGCTGTTTCCCGGATTGATAGAGGCGTCGGTCTGGATGAGGTCCTTGTAGATCCTTCCCTTGGCCTGGAGGGTCCGGTGGAGGGAGCTGATAACCCCCGCGGTGACGGTGTTGGAGAGCCCGAAGGGATTGCCGATGGCCACGACCGTCTCTCCAATCATCAGGTCCGAGGAGGTTCCCAGCGTAATGGCGGGGAGAGTAGCCGTTCCCTTTATTTTCAGGACCGCCAGATCCGTGACCGGGTCGGCACCGATGAGGACGGCGGAGAAGCGTTTCCCAGTATTGGAAAGAACGGTGATTTTCTCGGCGCCGCCGATAACATGCTCATTGGTGAGAACCTTCCGTCCCCCAGCGAAGACGATTCCCGACCCAAGGGTCTTGAGTTTAAACCGCTGGATGAACTCCGGGGCGAGAAAGTCCTTGAAGAAACTGTCAAAGAAGGGGTTGCCGAAACCGCCGAAAGGGGATACGCGCCGCTGGACGATCTTCTGCGTGCTGATGTTCACAACGGAGGAAGAGGTCTTTTCGACCACGCGAACCACGGGCGTGCGGCGCTTCGCGCGTTCCGTGGAAAAGGGTTGCGCGGTGGCGAGGCCACAGGTCGCCGCCAACAAGACGGCGCTGATAAGAAGTTTGCATTTCCAGTTTATTTTCACCATGGATTCCCCCCTTTACCCCTTTT
>JALSPC010000132.1 GCA_026986155.1 bacterium | reverse complement strand
AGATGTCTTTCACTCTCCGGTTGGATAAATCACTCAATACCTGCAGCCAAAACGTGCCCCCCCTCACTCTCCGAGAGCTTTTCCTGAGAAAGAACCTATCTCTTTTCTCACCGGATCGGTAGAACCTCCCCGCGTCCACCGCCATAGACGGTGGGTTTAGAGAGCGCTAAAAAACCCCGAAATATCTAAGTATTTCAGGGTGTTTTGGATGTTGTGAGACGTTGTAAAATTTGCTAATGGCGGAGGGAGTAGGATTCGAACCCACGGTGGGCGTAAACCCACAACGGCTTTCAAGGCCGCCGCCTTAAACCACTCGGCCATCCCTCCGCATCACGTCGAGGCCGCCCATGTAGGGGCGCAAGGCCTCCGGGATTATAACAGATCCGTCTTCCTGTTGGTAGTTTTCCAGGATCGCGGCGGTGGTGCGTCCCACGGCCAGTCCCGATCCGTTTAGGGTATGCACCAGCTCCGCCTTGGCCCCGGGCTTCCTCCGGAAACGGATCCCTGCCCGGCGGGCCTGGAAGTCCTCGAAGTTGCTGCACGAGGAAATCTCGCGGTAAACCTTCTGGTGGGGCATCCAGACCTCGATATCGTAGGTCTTGGTGGCGGAAAACCCCAGGTCTCCCGTGCAGAGCACCACCACCCGGTAGGGTAGTTCCAGCTTCTGAAGCACCTCTTCTGCGTTGTTCAGGAGTTTTTCCAGCTCGTCATAGGAAGTCTCCGGCATGGTGAACTTGACCAGCTCCACCTTGTTGAACTGGTGCTGGCGGATGAGACCCCGGGTATCCTTGCCCGCCGCCCCGGCCTCCTTCCGGAAGCAGGGGGTGTAGGCGGTGTAGTAGATGGGAAGCCGGGCGCCGTCGATGATCTCGTCGGCGAAGATGTTGGTCACGGGAACCTCCGCCGTGGGGATGAGGAAGTGGTCCCAGCCATCGATCTTGAAGAGGTCGTCCTCGAACTTGGGCAGTTGCCCCGTGCCGGTCATGGTCTTCCGGTTCACCATGAAGGGGGGAAGGATCTCCGTGTAGCCGTGCTCCCCCGTGTGCAGGTCGAGCATGAAGTTGATGAGCGCCCGCTCCAGCCGCGCCCCCAGGCCCTTGTAGAGGGCGAACCGCGCCCCGGCCAGCTTCGCCGCCCGCCCGAAGTCAAGGATATCCAGCCCCTCCCCGATGTCCCAATGGGCCCGCGGCTCGAAGGGAAACGCCGGCGGTTCTCCCCAGCGGCGGACCTCCACGTTGTCCTCGTCGCTTTCCCCGGCAGGCACGCTTTCGTGCGGCACGTTGGGAAGGGTCATGAGGATCTCCTTGACCCGCGCCTCGATCGCCTTGAGGTCCCTGTCCAGGGTCTTGACGCGGCCGGAGACCTCCCGCATCTCCAATACCTTGTCCTCGGCGGGCTGTCCCGCCCGCTTGAGTTTCCCGATTTCCTCCGACACGGTGTTGCGCCGGTTCTTCAGCGCCTCCACCTCCCGGATGATGACCCGGCGCTTCTCGTCCAGTTCCCTGAAACGGGCGAGGGAGAGGGCCGGATCCCGGGTTTTAAGCCGTTTTTCTATCGCGTCCGCGTTTTCCCGAAGTGTCTTGAGATCTAACATCGTTCCGTCCTTGTTTGAGGTAACCGGATTATAGGCGTCGTCCCGGCGTTCGTCAACCGCCGCGCCCCTAAAGCCACGTGACCGCCGCGCCTGCCTTGAGGAGCTGGCTGATAAGGATATCGGAAACCATGGTGACGGGATCGTAGGCCATGCCCAGCGGCGGGCTGAAGATGTTCTCGTACTGGGAGATTCTTCCCAGGACGACCCGTTCGCCCAGCAGGATGATGACCTTCTCCGCCATGCGGCTCACCTCTCTCGGGCCGATGAACTGGGCGCCCAGGAGAGTCTGGGAGGCCCTGTCCGCCACCAGCTTCACCCAGATAGGCCCGCCGCCGAACATGACCTTTCGGCTCATCCCTTTTCGGACGGCGGAAAGGGTGTCGAATCCCTCCCGCCGCGCCGCCTGTTCCGTCAGCCCCACCGACGCGATGGTTTGGCCGAAGACCTCCGTGCCCAAGGTGTTCATGGCCCCCATGAAGGGGACGGTGTTGCCGAAGTGGATGTTGCGGCCCGCCGTGCGCCCCGTCCGGTTGGAAAAGGTAGCCAGGGCGGTCAGGGTCTTCTTCTCCGTGAGGATATTCCAACTCTCCATGCAGTCCCCCGCCGCGTAGATGGACGGGTCGCTGGTCTGCAGGTAACGATTGACCGCGATGCCGCCCGTTTCGCCGATCTCGAGCCCCGCCTCGCGGGCCAGGTCCACGTTGGGGCGTACCCCCTTGGCCACGAGGACGAAATCGACCTTCAGGGTCTCCCCGCCGGTGAGCGTCAGCTCGAGGGTGTCACCCGCCCGTTCCACCCGCGTCACGGAGGTGGAAAGCCGCAGGTCCACCCCGTTTTCCGTTAATAACGGCTCCACCTTCTCCGCCATTTCGGGATCTACGACCCGGGAGAGGATGTGGGGGGAGGAGACGATAAGGTGCACGGCCTCGTAGCCCTTCTTCACGAGGGTTTCCGCCATCTCCAGCCCGATGGCGCCGGCACCGAGGATGGCCGCGCGCCCGCACTCGGGAATAACGGCCTCGAGGGCGCGGGCGTGTTTCAGCTCCGTGGTCAGGGTAAAGACCCGGTCGCCTGCCAGCCCGGGGATGTCCGGGATCTTCGGAACGGCGCCCGTGTTGATCAGGAGGATGTCGTAGGGCACCGCCTTCCCGCCGGCCATAATGATCTTCTTCTCCCGGTCGATGGCCGTTACCTCCGTCTCCAGGTGGAGCCCCAGCCCCTTCTTCTCGAACCAGGGAATCGTGGCGTAAAACATGTCGTCGAACCCCAGGACGTCCCGGAGAACGAAGGGCTGCTCGCAGGGGGTGTAGGCCGTCCGGTCCCTTCTGGTATAGATGTCTATCTGGGCCTGATTGCCCAGGACCCGCAGCGTGTTGGCGCAGACGATGCTCGCGCCCCCACCGCCGATCATAACGATCTTCATTTCAAGCCTCCTTGAACGTTGAAGAATTTAATCCCGTTTCCGCCATTTCTTGTGCCAGATCACGTAAAGCGCCGTCAGGATGATCACGGCGATGAGGATGTACGTCAAACTCCTGTGGGAATAGGCCCGGATGAGCTGCTGGTTGTTACCCACCAGGTAGCCGATGTAGGCCAGGATGGTCACCCAGATGCCCGCGCCCAGCCCCGTGAAGAGGAGAAACCGGAAGAGGTTCATGCGCGCCAGCCCCGCGGGAAAAGAAATATACTGGCGGATCACCGGCAGCAGGCGGCAGACGAAGGTGCTGATCTCCCCGTGGGTGCGGAACATCTCCTCCGCCCGGCCGAACTTCTCCTCCGTCAGGCCGAAGGGGCGGGCAATCTTCAGAACGAGGGGCCGCCCCAGCCACAGGGCCAGGTAGTAGTTGAACAGGGCCCCCAGCAGACTCCCGATGATGCCGCAGGTAATGACCCAGGGAAAACTCATCCATCCCTGGCTGGCCAGGTAGCCGGCGGGGGGAATGACCACCTCGCTGGGAAAGGGGAAGAAAGAGGATTCCAGAAACATCATGGCGATGATGCCCCAGTATCCCAGGGCGGAAACGGCGTTGACGATCCAGGTGACGACGGCTCCCAAAAGCGACGCGTGCATGAAGGTCCTCGATTGCTAAGGGGTGAAAGGGGATTGGCGCTTGATCTTCAGGATCTTCCGGCGGTCCTTCTTCGTGGGGCGGCCGCCCTGCTGGTACTTGGAGGTCCGCGCCGCCATGCGGATGGTCTCGAGACGCCGGTTTTCCGCCTCTTCCTCCGGCGTCAGGGGGAGTTCCTTGTAGAAAACCACGGGCGCCAGCTTGGCCGACACCGACTTCTTCGCGGGATCCAGGGCCTGGACCTTCCGAACCCCGCGGGGCGTGCGGAGGGTGATCACGTCCCCCGCCTTCACGGGACGGTCCGGGCCCGCCACGCGGTCATTGATGGAGACCCGTCCCTTCTCGCAGGCCTCCTTCGCCGCGGAGCGTTTCTTGAAAAGGCATCCCACCTTCAACCATTTGTCCAGCCGCATGAAAACATCATACCTTCACCGGTGTTTGGAGTCAATCAGTTAAAGGCCGTGATGTGCACGCTTTGCGTGCCGTGACGCGTGACAAGAAAGTTTTAAGTTTTAAGTTGTTAAGTTTTAAGAAAAAAACACTGCCCATCCTGTTCATCCTGTCCGTTTTTAGCCTGAAGGACGGCCTGTCTGCGTGCGACGCACAGGCAGGAGATGACGTCCCTCGAAGTCCGAAGGTTAAAGTGTTTTACCTCAGTCTTCAGGCTTCAGGCTTCTACCTGTTTTTCATCCGTGCAAATCCGTGTCCCATTAAAAAACGCAACGTCTAAGTTGGTTTCATTTCTACTCGAGTTTGTCAGGCTTGTTGACATACACATAAGATTGTAATATCGTTATTAAGGGAATTGATAAACTTTCATGTCCAGATCCTGATGTTGTTGGAATTGTTGCCGTTTTAATCCGGATTGTCCTCTTGTGAAAAAGGTATTGCAGCAAAAGATCCAAGCCTACCGCTGATCCTGGGTGCTTTCCCGTTACCTGTCTCACCATTGACCGATTGACGGGTCCTTATTTATTGGTTCCTCGACATCCAAAAGGGGAGGGTGAAAAATGGACGGGAGGAAATACGATTTCCTGGTCGTGGGATCGGGAGCGGGTGGCGCCACGCTTGCGAGGGAGCTCGGCAAGCGGGGAAAGGAGGTGCTGGTTGTAGAGAGGGGGAAGCGTGAGAAAAAGCTCGGAACCTTCAAAGATGCCCTTGGATACTTTGACGTGAATAGATTAACCAAGACGCCGGTAAAATCGAAGGAAGGCGTCATTCTCTGGAGAACCCTCATGGCGGGAGGGTCCACGGTCGTTTCTTGTGGAAACGCGACGCCATGCCTCCAAGACGAGTTGGCTGATTTCGGTTTTACGCTTGGCAAGGAACTGGCGGAGGCGAAAAGCGAAATGAAAGTTTCTCCCATCGCCAGAGGGCTTTTATCGGAGGGATCGGAGAGAATCATGCGGGCCGCCGAGGCACTTGGTTACGAGATGGAACCAATGCCCAAGTTCATCGACCCCGCGCGGTGCAAAAAATGCGGAAATTGCGTGCTGGGCTGCCCGCACGGTGCAAAGTGGACGGCCCTGGATTACCTGGCGGAAGCGGAACAAGAGGGTGTCGAGATTCTCTACGGTACGTCGATCCAACGGGTTCTGGTAAAGAATGGTAAGGCGAGAGGGGTCATGGGGGTGGGACCGCGTGGCCAGGTTGAAATTCTTTCTGACACAGTTATTCTTTGCGCCGGGGGATTGGGCACGCCGGTCATCCTGCAACATTCGGGGATCGAAGAGGCGGGCAAGGGCCTTTTCGTTGATCTCTTCGTGAATACCTACGGGGTGACAGAGGGGCTCAATCTCATGCGCGAGCCGGCAACGGCACTTGTTAACCATGAATTTAGCGAAAGCAGGGGATTTATCCTCTCCCCGTACGTGAATATTCCCAGGATGGTCAGGTTCATGGAAATTGGCCCAAGAGGGTTTACCTTGCCCACGCGCAGGTTGCTCGGCATCATGACCAAAAGCAAAGACGAGCCGGTCGGCCAGGTCTATCCCGACGGAACGGTTTCCAAGCCCGTGACGAAAGGCGATTGGGAAAGGTTACGGGGAGGATCCACGATCGCAAGAGAAATCCTGGACAGGGCGGGCGTGGAAGACGGTTCCATTACGGTTTCCAGGCCGCAGGGCTGTCACCCGGGAGGAACTGCTGCTGTCGGCCGTGTCGTGGACGAAAACCTGCAAACCCGGGTGGATAATCTTTTTGTGTGTGATGGCAGCGTGTTTCCCACATCTCCTGGAATGCCGCCGATCCTGACAATCGTCGCCCTGGCTAAGCGGTTGGCGAAGACACTGGCGTCATAATATTCCCAGGGACGCGTGATAAAAAAACACGTTGGCGGAAAAACCTTACTCACGCAAAAGCGTCTATCTGCGTGCAACGCACAAGCAGGCAAAGAGGATAACTGATAAATGCCACAACATCGTAGACCTTGTTTTAGAGATAAGAAGTGTCAAGACATCATAGACTCTCAAGGTTAAGGTTTATTTTGTTGATCAGGAATTGTATAGGGAAAAGAGAGGTTATGCGGTCATTCCCCTAAATAGAGTTCAAGGGAATGAGAAGAAGTATCTATGACAGCCTTCACATAGCAGTAGAACAGATTTTCGGGAACCTGGATTTTTCTGTAAAGATGTGTGAATCTCCTCCCGTAGAGAGGGAGGAGATTCACCTTTCTCGGTGTCTGTCTGGGAGCCTTGGGCAAAGACTTATACCAGTGAGAAGCCCCGGTTCGATACCGCTTCAGCCATTTGAAAAACCATGCCTTGCTCCGACCCATCCCCTCATAAATGCTTTTTGGATGTTCCCCTTTGAGATATCTCTCTATCGCATCGCGCCTGAACTCTTCTTCCGTCATCCTTATAACCTCCCAATGATTTTCTCAGGCAACATATACAATCCCTTAACTTGAAGTCTACGATGTTATGGCATTCTTGAACTTTAAAAGCCCAACAGTGCCTTGGCTCTCTCGGGTCTACGATGTTGTGGCATTTATCGTTTACCTTCAAGGCCGTGAAGCGGCCGACCTTCGGACTAAGATTAGACAGGATTAACGGGATTTTTCTTAAAACTTAAAACTTAAAACCTAACAACTTTCTTGTCGCTGATCACGGTTCCGAAGGGGCATATCGCAATCTCTATCTGCGGCGCCTGAGTTCCTTTCCTCTTTGCTCGTCTAAATTGTGACACCTTTCGGAAGGAAACTGACAAAATTTGGCAAAAATTGCACAAAAAGGCTGAAGACTGAAGCAAAACACACTTCGGACTTCAAGGCCGCGAAGTGGCCGACCTTCAGGCTAAAGATAAGTAGGAGGTAAGAGGATAAAGACCAAAGGCTGAAGGCAAAGTGGTGACAGGGAAATAGTGAATAAGTGAGCCCCTTCATACGGTATGGAGATGAACATTGAATACTATTTGCTCAGCTTTCCTGGCGCCATTAGCCCTTTTCAAGGCCGTTGAGCGGCCGTCCACCAGACTTCAAGAGACGTCAGCCCTGTCCTTCCACCTAATTATGGCATACATCTTGCTTTACAATTGGCAAAACAAAAAAACAACCCAAAAGGAGGTGAAAAAAGAGAGTTAATCAAAACGCCATCGTAACTTTAACCAAAAAGGAGAGAAAAATGTTGAAAAAGATGCACAACGCGAAAGGTTTCACCCTGATCGAATTGATGATCGTCATCGCGATCATCGGAATCCTGGCGGCCATCGCCATCCCCATGTATCGGGCGCAGTCCTGTAAGGCAAAGTTGACGGAAGTCACGAACGCCATGAGCCACATCGCCTCGGCGGTCGGAGCATACTATAATGAAAATGGCGAGTTGCCTAACTCATTGGGCAACGCCGCCGCGATTCAGAACACGCTCGGCGTGAATGTCGATCCAACGGTATTGACTAGAATTGGATCCGTTGCATGGAACAGAACCGGGACAGCGGGTGCTGACGCTGGGAATATTACCGTAACCCTGGCATCTGCTGCGAGCGGAGCCCTTGCGGGCTGTCCTACGACTGTCACGGGTCAAACAATCATCTTATCGACGCAGACAAACATCGCCGCCGACGATCCTATTAGGTGGAATTGGGATTCAGCCTCGACTATCCAGGGAACCTTCCTGCCCAGGAGATAATGGATATAAATTTCGAATCTGCGCGGGTGTAACGAAAGCAGTTCCGTTCCACCCGCGCCACCTTACAAAAGCATGATATTTTGAGGGTTGCAATGATAGGAAATCGTGGGTTGACGCTCGTAGAACTTGTAATCGTCATGGCCGTTGTCGCAACGTTGGCGGCGGTCGGTGTTGTTATGTATAGTGGAATACGAACGAGAGGTTACGTCTCAGAAGCCAAGCAGGCCCTCATGACCATCTACCAGGAAGAGGAAAACTACAAGGCGGAACATGGCGTCTACTCCACCGGCGGCGTGATCCCCTTCTTCAAAAACGGCTCCCCCGTCTCCGTTGGCGAATACAACGTGGCCTTTCAATCGGGTCCCACGGCTACCGCCTACACGGCCCGCGCCACGCCGAAAACCGGCGGCAAGATGGTTTATAACGCCAACAACAAATACACCGGCTGGCTTGAAATCGACCAGGACGGCCAGAAAAATTCTCAAAGTGTTGCCAACGACTGGCCGTAAAAAATGTTTGCAATTGTCCGTTAGCGGTTTGCGGAAATAATTTTAAAAAATTATTCCTTCGAAAAGAAATTCTGCTTCTTTTCTCCTGTCGTTATTACACTGGTGCCGGTTTCAAAAAATAGCCGTCTCAAATTTCTCAGCGATTACACCAACAAAATCGAAATATTTGATAAAAATGAAAATACCATCCTTTACAAGCGTGACCTTTGAAAGCCAATTCATCGGCTCCCATTTTCAACACCCTAATCCTCAGGCAAGAGAGGGACGTGTTTAGTTCGTGGCTCATGGCTTAAAAACAGTGACAAGTGACAAGTAAATAGTGACAAGAAGGTTTTAGGTTTTAGGTTGTTAAGTTTTAAGGGAAAATCCTGTCAATCCCGTTCATCCTGCCCAATTTTAGTCTGAAGAGCGGCTGCTACGCGGCCTCGAAGTCTGAAGTTTTTGCTTCAGCCTTTTACCTATTTTAAACCCTTTCCCACCCCATATCTCCATTTGACAAGTGAGAGGAAGCTTGAAATAATAAAAATATAACGCGTATTTCTCCTATAAGATCGGGGGATGAAATGAAGGCCGAATTTACCGCCATAATCGAAAAGGCCCCGGAAGGGGGATACTGGGCGATTTGTCCTGAAATCCCAGGGGCCAATGGCCAGGGTGAGACGATCGAGGAGGCTAAAAAGAGTCTCCGAGAGGCTATCGAATTAATTCTGGAAGATCGGAGAGAAGATATTCTTCGAGGTTTGCCAGAAGATGTGATCCGTGACACGGTGCGGGTTGCATGAAACGTCGGGATCTTGAGCGCAAACTCAGGATTGCCGGTTGCTATTTGAAAAGGGAGGGTTCTTCGCACGCTCTTTGGATAAATCCGAAAAGCGGTGTGATTGAGACGATTCCACGGCATAAAGACATAAAAGAGCCTTTGGCGAGAAAAATTCTGAAAAATTTAAACGCTGAATGAATTAAGGCCTAATTAGTCTCCCCTGCAAAATCTCCAACTACTTGAAATAATTTGATATATATGAGGTATTGTGTTATAAGAATTGCAAGGAAAGAGGTAAGAGCAGTCCGAAACCTTGCAAAAGACGA
>JALSPC010000131.1 GCA_026986155.1 bacterium | reverse complement strand
GGATCACGTCCTTTTCCTGGAGGACCCAGGAGACGGAATGACACTCGTTCGCATCATCAAGGGCATGGCGGCGCCCCTGTCGGGGCGGGTCTTGAAGGAGGGGGAAGACACGACGGGCTGGATCATCCGGGACGGGATCGTGGCGCTGGTGGACGGCCCCTTTTTCTCCCGGACGGTGAGGGACGAGATCGCCTTCGCGGTGAGGGTGGGAGAGTCGAAGCGAAAAATCGAAATGACGCCGTTTCTCTCTGAGATCTTGCGCAAGACGGGATGTGAAATGGCCGGCGACAAGATCGTCACGAACCTTTCCGATTTCGAAGGCCGGTTGCTCGTCCTGGCCAGCGGCCTCCTTATGCTGCCCGATTGCCTCGTCATCCAGGAGCCGCTCCGCGGTCTCGACGACCGGCAAACAGCCCGGTATCTCGACCTGTTGCGCTACGGAAAGGAAACCGTGGGATTCGCGACTCTACAACTTATGCCCGAGGGCCACAAACCGATTCCACTCGAGACATCTCCGGCGCCTTTACCTCCCGAGACGGAGGAAACCCGGCCTTGAAGAAAATTCCCCTGTCCATCCGAACGCCGGCGCGCTACCTGGGCACGGAGGTCAACCTGCCCCGGAAGCCCCTCGAGGAGGAGATGTTCCGGGTGGTCCTCGCCTTCGCCGACGTCTACGAGGTCGGCATGTCCCACATCGGTCTGAAGATTCTCTACGACATCCTGAACCGCCGTCCCGATATCCTTTGCGAGCGCGTCTTCGCCCCCTGGATAGATATGAAAGGGTTTCTCGAGACGCGGGGGCTTCCCCTGGCTTCTCTCGAGACGGGGACCCCGCTTCACCGGTTCGACATGATTGGATTCTCGCTCCAGTACGAGATGAGCTATCCTACCCTTCTGACCATGCTTCACATGGGGGGGATCTCCCCCCGGGCGCGGGACCGGAAGGCGGGGGATCCCTGGGTCGTCGCGGGCGGCCCCTGCGCGAGCAACCCGGAGCCCCTCGCCCCGTTCATGGACGCCTTTCTCATCGGGGACGGTGAACGGGCGGTGCTCGAGATCGCCGACTGCCTGAAGCGCGCCGGGGGGGAAGGGTGGCGTAGAGAGAGAACCCTGGAGGCACTGTCGGAGATCGAGGGAGTCTACGTGCCGTCCCTCTTCGAGGTGCGATACGAAAACGGGCGTCCCGTCTCATTCCGGAGCAAAACCGGGAAAAAGGTTCAAAGGAGAATCGAGGGGGACTTGAACGCCCTGCCGTTTCCCACGGACGTGGTGGTGCCCGTCGTCCGCGCCGTACACGACCGGTATGCCGTGGAGATCGCCCGGGGCTGCCTCCAGGGCTGCCGTTTCTGCCAGGCCGGTTTCATCTACCGTCCCTACAGGGAGCGGAACCTTTCCAGCATCTTGGATCTTCTTGAAAAGGGTCTTTCAAAGACAGGCTACAGCGAGTGTTCCTTCCTTTCCCTCAGCGCGGGGGACTACGGCGAGGTGACTCGCCTGCTCGACGTGGCCGTGGAGAGGAATCTTACCGACATGGTTTCCATCTCCCTGCCCTCCCTTCGGGTGGCCTCCCTGACCGGGGAGATGATGGAGAGGATCAAGGCGATCCGCAAAACGGGGTTTACCATCGCGCCCGAGGCGGGAACCCAGCGCCTGCGGGACGTCATCAACAAAAAGATAGACGAAGACGAGATCCTTACCACCATCGAGACCATCTTCAAGGCGGGCTGGCACTTGGTCAAGCTCTACTTCATGATCGGCCTGCCCACGGAACGGCCCGAAGACATCGAAGGACTCATCGCGCTGGTCGAAAAGGCGTGGCGGATGGCGCGGAAGATAAGCCGGAAGAACGAGGTGACAGCGAGTATTTCCACCTTCGTTCCCAAGCCCCACACCCCGTTTCAGTGGTGCGCCATGATACCGCTGGAGGAGATTCATCAGAAACAGGACACCCTGAAACGGAGGCTGTCACGCCGGGGCCTCCGGGTGAAGTGGCACGACGCCCGCCTGAGTTACTGGGAGGGAATCCTGTCCCGCGGAGGGCGGCCCTTGGGGGAGTTTCTCCTCCGGCTTTCCGAGGCGGGGGCCTATCTCGACGGCTGGACGGACCAGTTCTCCCCGGAGACGTGGGAGCGGGTGGCCCGTGAGTTCGACGGAGAGGAGATAGAATCGGGCCTTAGGACCTGGGACCGGGAGGCCCTCTTTCCGTGGGACGTCGTCGATGCGGGAATC
>JALSPC010000130.1 GCA_026986155.1 bacterium | reverse complement strand
AATCCTTTGTATCATCGTTGCCGGGTTTTATCTTAGGTTCAAATCAGGGATAGGATCTGCCCCCACATCAAAAAAATATCTCATAACCCACGAGAATACCCCTCATTCATTCGAACTTCCACCTAACTCTCGTAGAACTATTACAGGAGGATTGACCTCGCGTGAGTCTCATTGAAGAGGCATTAAACAAAGCCGAGAGAGAAAAGACAGGAGAAGCAACGCCGCTTCCCTCTACGATCTCTCAAGAGAGTCCCCCTGTGCCGAGAAGAAACAGGAGACCTGTTTCTCAAAAAACAATCCTTGTCCTTGCGCTTGTGTGTATCATTGGCGCGGGCGCATGGCTGGCATATTGGTGGAATCAACGCGCGTCATCCCTAGCGCGGCGGCCGATAGAGCTATCGAGAGAAGCCCAAAATCCCCTGGCCCCGCAAGCAAAACACCCCCCAGTTCACGAACCAACATCAGCCAAGAGAAGGCTGTCCCAGGAGTCTCAACCGCCGAATCACCCCCAACAACAGAACCGCCCAAACGCGAAGGCCTCATCGCAAATCAGCTTGCCAAAGCATCCTGACTCTGTTAAATCTTATCCCCCGGTTTTGACGCATAAAAAAGGGGTATCGGTTCAAAAAAAGAAGACCGCCACGCCTGTCGCCTCTCCCAAAATTTCACCATCCCGGAAGGTCGGGAAGACGTCAAAATCCAAACGTGTCGTCCATCGCCATGCGTCTGCCAAAACAAAAAGAGGTCATTTACGACATAAGGCAAAGGTTCATCTCACCCGAAAGCGCAAAAAGAAGGTAAAAACGCGCAAGAAGGTCGAGCCCCTATCAATCCAACTTGCCAAAAAGGCCATTCATGAGGGACTTCAGGCTTACAACGAGGGGGATCTCCGGGGCGCCGCAAATGCGTTTGAACGCTCTTTGATCTACGCGGAACCCTCGGCGGAGACCCTTGGATTTCTTGGAAAGATCTATATGTTGATGGGAAAACGGAACAAGGCCCTTTCCTTTTTCAGCCGATCTCTTGAGAAAAACCCGAAAAACCCAGAGATTCTTGATCAGATCGGCCTGCTCTTCATGGAAAAGGGCAAGAACGCCGAAGCCATCAGATGTTTCCTAAAGGCGCTCCAATCTTCCCCTTACCGCTATGCCACCCACGTAAATCTTGGGATCGTTTATCGGCGAATGGGAAATTTATCCGCCGCGCGGGATGAGTTTCTAACAGCCATCCACATCCGGAAAGACAAACCAGAGGCTTTTTACAATCTCGCGGGAGTCTACGAAGCCATGGAACTTTACCCTCAGGCGGTCAAATCCCTTGAAAGTTTTTTAAAAATATCCGAAGGTAAAAAAGATACAAGGCGTGATGACGCAGAAAACCATCTCAGGGCTTTGCGAAGCTATATTAACAAGGAAAGGAATAAATAATGGCACGCATCGGCATTGTCCGTCATCCTATTTATCGCGAGCATGACATGGGGCTTTACCATCCTGAGTCGCCCGAAAGGCTCCAGGCCATCGAGAGGGAAATCAACAAGGAACATTTCAAAGAACCCCTGATCGAAATTCCTCCGCGGCCCGCGCTGACCAAAGAGCTTCAGCGGGTTCATTCCCTCTCCTATATCCACCAGATCTCTTCCACCTCCGGGAAGAACGTTCGGCTCGACCCCGACACCTCCACCTCCCCAAAATCCTACGACGCCGCCCTGATGGCGGCGGGCGGCGTGATCGAGGCGGTGAACTGGGTCCTGGACAAAAGAGTGGATCAAGCCTTTGCCATGGTTCGTCCCCCCGGCCATCACGCGGAAGATGACCGTGCCATGGGATTTTGTATATTCAACAATGTGGCTATCGCCGCGAAACACGCTCTCGAGGACAAAAAACTTGAAAAAATACTCATCGTGGACTGGGACCTCCACCATGGAAACGGCACTCAGCACGCCTTCTACAGCGACGCTCGGGTTCTCTACTTTTCCACTCACCAATACCCCTACTACCCGGGAACGGGGAGCCTGCAGGAGATCGGCGAAGGTAAAGGGGAAGGTTACACCATCAACATCCCTTTAAGCACGGGGAATGGTGACGAAGAATACGCCAATCTTTTCCGCCACATTCTCATCCCGGTGGCGAGATCGTTTAAGCCGGAACTCATCCTCGTTTCGGCGGGTTTTGATATTCACGAAAAAGATCCTTTGGGTGGTATGAATGTGACGGAGACGGGATTCGCCCGTCTCGCCTATATCACGCTCGAACTGGCGAATGAATTGTGTGAAGGGCGTCTCGTCTTTACCCTGGAAGGGGGTTACAACGTGGAAGGAGAGGCCCGTGCGGTGGTGAAGATTATTCACACACTACAAGGGGAACTCCCCTTTAATCCCCGGGAACTCAAACATAAGGAAGACGCGGCCATAAAGAGAATTATGCCGACCCTTGAACGGATAAAATCCGTTTATAAACCCTACTGGCCCGCCCTGAACAAAGAATAAACGCTATTTTGTCTGGTTGAGACGGTCACGCAGCTCCTTCCCCACCTTGAAGAAGGGGAGGCGTTTCGGCGCGACCTTGACCGTTTCCCCCGTCTTGGGGTTACGCCCGTTGTAGCCCTCATATTCTCGAATGGCAAAGCTGCCGAATCCCCGAATCTCGATCCGGTCCCCCTTGACGAGGGCCTGTTTCATCTCTTCGAAGATGGTATTGACTACGATCTTGGCCACCTTCTGCGTGATGTTGCTGTTGTGCTTGACAAGTTCCTGGATTAGTTCCGCCTTGTTCATGTTTCCCCCTTTCTTACTGGAATCTTTCCCTCAAATATTCAACGGCGTTGCTGAAAAATTTAACGCCTTCTCCTTTCTCCGGAAGGTCCTCCCGGGTCCACCTCGGATGATTGGTTCGATGCAGGAACGCCTCCGGGTGCGGCATCATTCCAAAGACCCGTCCCGTTTCATCCGTCAAAGCCGCCACAGCGGCCACCGACCCGTTGGGATTGAAGGGATACGCCTGGGTGGGTTCCCACGTACCGGGATGGCAGTAGAACATGACATGCTGATTTTTTGACACGATCTTCTTCAAGGTATCCTCGGAATCTGGATAAAACTTCCCCTCCCCGTGCCGAACGGGAAGATAGGTCCGGCGTATTCCCCGCGTGAAGACACACGGGCCGGCCTCGTTTACCTTCAGGGCCACCCAGCGATCCTCGAATCTCCCGGAATCATTGTATGAAAGGGTCACAACCTGTGTCAAGCAATCCCCGTCACCCCATCCCGGCAGAAGACCCATCTTGACAAGAAGTTGGAACCCGTTGCAAATCCCGAAGACGAGCTTGCCCGCATCGATGAACCGCAGAATTTCATCAAGAAGGGTGCGGGTCGTTCCTTTGATTCTACGATACTTGAAACGGTTGGCGGAGGCCCGCGCGGCTCCCATGTCGTCCCCGTCGAGAAATCCCCCCGGCAGGTTCAGGAAATCGTAGTCGGACAGAGAAACGTCCCCGTCCAACAACCACGAGACGTGAACGATGTCCACCGCGTCCGCCCCCCCCAAACGGCACCCATGCGCCATTTCCCGCTCGCAGTTGGTTCCGTTTCCCGTGATCACGATGGCGCGGACAGGTCGTCTTTTCTTTTGGGTCTTCATCCTTTTCATTACGTTTTGGACGGGTGGGGTCCCCTTTTCCCAAGGCTCTCCCGCATGCCCCCGACGAGTTTCTTAAAGTCGTTTTCGAACCCGATGAGGTTCCGGTTGGTCGAGCCCGCGATCGCCACCCGCAGTTTCTTTCCCGCCGGTTCCAGGATGACCCAGATCCGCTTGTGGGAGATGAAAAAGGTGACGATGAGACCGCCGACCATCAGGAGACAGCCGAACCAGACCACCCACACCCCCGGATCCTTGGTCACCTGGAGGCCGGTGGAATAGAGCTCCTCCACGTTTTTCAGGACGAAGACATATTCACCGCCCCGTTTCACGTCGAACTTGGGATACTTCAAGAAGATCCAGAAGGTCTTGCTTTCCCCCCTCTTGGGCCGCACCATGATCTGAACCGCCGGCCCGAAACCCTGGAGATCCGGATGATACTGCACCACGGAAAAGGTCGACCCGTTGTTCAAGGGGATCTTCGCGCCGCCCATCACCTTGAAGACCTTCTCCTTTCCGCCCTCGCGTTTCAAGACGGCAAGGGTCATGAGGGGCGAGCGCTGCTTTTCGTAGGAGGCCTGGTAAAACCGAATCCCCTCGAACATCAGGGGATGGTTGACTTCAACCTTTTGGTTGGCGATGACTACTTTACCATCCTTGATAACACTCAAAACGCTGGTGTATTCCTTTACCATGCCGTTGGGATAGAGGGAGATATTGAAGTTGTCACACCGGAGGACGAAGTCGAGCTTTTTCGGGGTGTTTTTCCCGTCCCGCAGATAGACCGTGTCCGTGGAAGTCCCTTCCAGCAGGCTCACGAAGGCCTCGAATCCGAAGATGGAACCGATCAGGGCCCCCAGGATGATGATAATCACGCTCAGGTGGGTGAAATAGACCCCAAGGCGGGAGATCTTTCCCGACTCGTGAAAGAGAACGATCCTGCCCTCCTTCTCGGTCTTGCCCGCGTGTTTCAGGACGGCGGCCGCAAGCTCCGACGCCTTATCGAGGGAAAGGTTTTTCCCGGAAACCTCGAAGGTATCCTTCAAAGGAAACCGCTTTGCCTCTTCCCAGTCAAGCCATTTCTTCGGGGAGCTGATGAAGCGCCAGGCGCGGGGAAAGCGATCCAGTGAGCAGAAGATGAGGTTCACAATGAGCAGCACGAGAAGAAGCCGAAACCACCAGACGTGATAGAGGTCGAAAACCCCCAGGAATTTCATGACCCGGAAGAGGGCCTCCGGGTAATGCTTGAGATACTGGCTGTCGGCCAGCCGCTGAGGGATGACCGTCCCGAAGATGGAAACCACCGCCAGGAGGATAAGCAGGGTAATGGTCAGCTTCAGGGAACAGAAGAAACGGAATACGGGGTTCTTGCCTTTCTTTTTTTCCAAAGTCCTTTAATCCTTTATAGTTTCGTTGATTGAGCTATGCGTATCACAGTCCAGAATCCACTGTCAAGGCGGCGCGCCGCCTTTCCTGGATTTTCACAACGTAAATCCTGGATCCAAAAAACGTAAATCAAAACCCCTGGAGCTCCAGGTGGCGAGAAATGAATCGGCGGACCGCCTCCTTTCCCCGGATGATCCCGTAATGTCCCTCGCAAAGGATATCCGCCTCCAGGGCGAGGAGTCTTTCCATGGACGCCCGCCACTGGGTAAGATCGGATCCGAACTCAGGCATGAAGGGGCCGTGGATATCCTGCCCGAAAAGGACCGTAACGCCGTCCCGCGTGAGGTAGGCCACGGACGAGCCCGGCGTGTGACCCGGTGTGTGCAGGCACGTCAGCGGAGCGGGAGCCGAGGGGATCGTCTTCTCTTTTTCCCTGAATATTTCGTCTATCTCCAGGCGAGGCAGGCGCGTCCCATACCAGGTCGCGGCCGTTCGGTCCGGGTCCCCCGTCTGGATGGCCCCGGCGTCCCCCTCGTGGGCGACAATCTTCAAGGTCGGGCATCGCTCGCGAAAGTAGGCGGCACCGCCGATGTGGTCTACGTGGCAATGCGTCAGGAAGAGAACCCCCGGTTCCTCCAGGGATACCCCCGCCTCTTCCGCCAGGGCGGCGATCTCGGGGGCGGAAGGGCCTGCCCCCGCGTCGATGAGCACCCAGGGATTTCCCTTCACCAGGTAGACGAGGCAATCGGCGGGGTCCGTCAGGCCAGAGCCCCCGACCTGATAGATATCCCGTATGACTTCAAGGGGCGTTTTCATGGCTCACCGCGTCAGAATACCCCGCCCCTTGGCCAGCTTGTAGACAAGGAGAAAGCCCGGGACAAAGATGCGCGGGGTGTGGGCGACCCACATGGACAGCCGGGGGATATCGATGAATCTCCCCTCCATGATCTCCAGGGTGTTTGGTGTAATCTCGCCCGAGGCGTGTGCGGTGAAAAAGGCCACGTGCTCCCAGCCCGTCTCCTCGCAGGCGCGTACCTTGAACCAGTAAATGACCCGCGCGTCGAGCCCCAGTTCTTCCTTCAACTCCCGCGCCGCCGCGACTTCGTAGGTCTCTCCGAAATCGACATGGCCCGACGCAGAGGAATCCCACAATCCCGGATGGGTATCCTTGGTCATGGCGCGCTTCTGGATGTAGAGCTGTCCCGCTCGGTTGAAGACGAAGACATGGACGCTACGGTGCAGATACCCCTCCCGGTGGATCTCCCCACGGGTTGCCTTCCCGACGACCCGGTCATCCCTATCGACGACCGCGTAGATCTCTTCCTGCTCGCTCATGGGACAAGAATGGGAATGAGTTTTTTCGCGCGGATATCGAGCAATCCCTTGTCAGTGAGACGGTAGAACGGGAGACCGGTAAACGTGAGGGTTTGCAGAACCAGGAAGGGACGCGGCCAAGGACACCCCATTTCCTTGAGGGTCTGTTCGAACTCGTTGATCTCGCAGGCCAGCTCGGTTAGTGGCTTCTCGCTGACGATCCCCGCCAGCGGCAGCGGCACCTCCACGACCACCTCCTCGCCCAGGCTAAAGACTGCGCCGCCGCCCAACTCCCGAACCCGGTTCACGGCCGCGGCCATGTCGCATTCGTTGGGGCCCAGAACGACGATGTTGTTGCAGTCCCATGTGAGGCTGCTCGCCACGGCGCCCTCCCGCAATCCGAACCCCTTGATGAATCCCACGGCCTCGGGATACGATGCGGCTTCCCGGTAGATAACGCAGATCTTCGAGATGTCACGGGCGGGATCCGCCTGGATGTTGCCGTCATCGGAGAGAGACAGGGTGTAGGTTTCCAGGTCCGTCACCGTCTCCGTTTTCACCTCGATGACCCGGACCTCCGCGGGATCTTTCTTGCTCCAGAGGTAGAAGTCGATCTCGTGAGCCTCAGGGATCCGGATGCCATGCCGAAAGATCTTGGAATACGTCCCGCGTTTTGGCTCCTCTTGAAAGCGTCCCTTCTCCCAGATCGTCCTCCCCTCCGACATGACGAACGTCACCTCGAAATCCTTCAGGTTCCTTACGGCGATCATGTCCGCCAGCCACCCGGGGGCGATGCCCCCCCGCCTGTCCAATCGAAAATGCCGGGCCACGTTCAGGCTGAGCATCTTCACCGCCGCCGCGGGGGCTATCCCACGTTGAACGGCCAGTCTCGCGATGTGGTTCAGGTAGCCGTCCTGAACGAGCATCCGGGGGGAATAGCCGTCGCTGACCAGCATGATTCCGTCCGGGGACGCCTCCTTCAAAACAGGGGCGATGGCCTTTAAGTCGTCCCGGATGTAACCGCAGCGAATCATGACGTCCATGCCGAGGCGACGCTTTTCAAGGACCTCCTCCGGCGTGATCGATTCGTGGCAGCTTCCAACCCCCGCCGCCGCGTAGGAAACAAGCCTATCACCGCGGGCGCCCGCCGCGTGTCCCTCCACCACCTTCCCAGCCTTCAGCGTCAGGGCGACCTTCTTGATGAGCGGTCGGTCCCGGTCGAGGAGCGCTTTCCAATAGATCTCTCCCATGCCGAGGGTCCGTTCATGGGCAAGGATCTTGGCGAAGTCGTCCACGTCGAAGGCATGGCACGTCTCGAATCCCGGGTAGGGGGGAATCTCGGCGGGGGCGGTGGCATAGATGGGAATAGGTTGCTGCATCGCGTCCCGGAGGAAGGCGAGGATACCCCTTTTCCCAAGGACGGATGCGATGGCGGCGGTCTCCGTGACGACAGCGGTCGCCCCGCCGGGAATGGCGTAACGCAGGAACTCTTGAAGCATCATCCCCGCGTCCACGTGGGTATGTCCGTCGATGAATCCCGGGCAGAGAATCATGTCCTCGAGATCGATGATCTCGGTCGCCTCGCCGACGGTGAGGGGATGATCCCATCCCACCACATAGGCGATCCGCTCCTTGTAGATCCCCACGTAAACCTCTTTTTGAACCTCTCCGGTAAAGACATTGACAAAACCCCCGGCCTTCAAAATCTTGTCCGGCGGGGCATTGAAAAGGGCAATCTGGATAATGCTCGAAACTGTTTTTTGTGTAATCTTAGCCATTATTTCTCCACGTCCCTTCATGAATTTCGGGAAACAACATACAACGGGATGGCTGTGAATACAAGACGAACGGCTTCGGGTCAGATTCCCAGGTATGCCTTCTTGACATGGGGATTTTCGAGAAGCTCCGCGCTGGGACCCGCGAGAGTCACCTTGCCCGTTTCCAGGACGTAGCCGCGGGTCGAATTCTCGAGGGCGTAACGGAGGTTCTGCTCGACGAGGAGGACGGTGACGCCCTGCGTGTTGATACGCCGGATAATCTTAAAGAGTTCCTTGACGAGGATGGGAGCCAGGCCGAGGGAGGGTTCGTCCAGCATAAGGATCTCCGGCCGGGACATCATGGCCCGCCCGATGGCCACCATCTGCTGTTCCCCGCCCGACAGGGTCCCCGCCAACTGGTTCTCCCGCTCCTTCAAGCGGGGAAAGAGGTCGTAAACCCTCTCCAGGTTTTCGTTTTTCTCCCTCCGGTTCGTCTTGAGAAAGGCACCTAGTTCCAGGTTTTCCAGGACCGTAAGGTTCGGCCAGAGCTTCCGTCCTTCCGGCACCTGGACGATGCCCAGAGCGGTAATCTCGTGGGGCTCCAGGTCATGGATGGGGGTGTCCCTGAAGGTGATGTGGCCCGTCTTTTGCCGCAGGAGGCCCGAGATGGCGTTGATGGTCGTGGTCTTGCCCGCCCCGTTGGCTCCCACAAGGGTGACCAGTTCCCCCTCGTCGACCTCGAAGCCCACGTCCCAGAGGGCCTGCATATCGCCGTAAAAGACATTCAGGTTTTCGATCTTCAGCAGCATGTTCAATCACCCAGGTAGGCTTTGATGACTTCGGGATTGTTCGCCACCTCGTTCGGCGTCCCCTCTGCGATAATCTGCCCGTAGTTCAGGACGATGATCCGCTCGGAAAGCCCCATCACGGCCTGCATGACGTGTTCAATCATGATGACGGTGATTCCTCGCTGTTGTATCTGCTTGACCAGGCCCATGGTCTTCTGTGTCTCCGCCGGGTTGAGTCCCGCCATCACCTCGTCCAGGAGGAGAAGGTCGGGCTGCGTGGCCAGGGCACGGGCGATCTCGAGCCGCTTCCGGCTCGGCACATTCAGGCTCCCCGCGATTTCGTCACGACGTTCCCATAATCCTGTGAACTCCAGGGCTTTCCTGGCAATCCGGATCGCATCTTTCTTGAGAATACCCCTTTTCCCAAAATAGGCCCCCACGAGGACGTTTTTCAGGATCGTCATATTGAGGAATGGCTTGACGACCTGGTAGGTCCGGGCGATGCCGATGTGGCAGATCCGGTGGGTATTGAGGGCGTGGACGGGATAGCGCTCCCGGTAGACAATCTGCCCCGAGGTGGGCTTGTACACACCACTGATCATGTTGAACATGG
>JALSPC010000129.1 GCA_026986155.1 bacterium | reverse complement strand
CCCCCGCGTTGCCGTAGTGGTAATCCTCCGGGATGACCTTTCGCCGTGAGGCCTCGATGGTGAAGGCGGCCAGGTTACCCGCTGTGACCGTATCGATACCCAGGCGGTCGCAGAGATCGTTCAGGTGGATAATCTCCCCGATGTCGTCAATCATGCACAGGCCGCCGAAGGCGTAGATTGTTTCATATTCGGGGCCCAGGATGGTCAGCCCCGCATGGGGACCCTCCTTGACGGTGGTCAGCTTCCCGCAGGCCATAAAGCAGTGGGGGCATGCGTGGGAACGGGTCTCGCAGGCCTGCTGGATTCCCTCGGCGCTGATCTTTTCCCATCCAGGCAGGGATCCCTGGGACCAGTATTTGGTGGGAAACCCCCCGATGGTATTCATGATTCCCACCAGCATGGGGGTTCCCTGGGTCTGATAGGCCTTGACGAGGGGATTCCCCTTCGCCTTTTTGAGGAGACGCTTCCAAACCTGTTTGAGAAGGCCGGGATCGGCGGCGGCCTTGACGGCGGCGCCGTGGAAGACGATGCCCTTGACCCGCTTGGAGCCCATCACGGCCCCCACGCCGGTGCGACCCGCCGCGCGCCACTTCCCGCTGGCGATGGTGGAAAACCTAATCCTGTTTTCCCCCGCCGGTCCGATGACGACCGATTGCGCCTTGGGATCGCCCACCTGCCGCTTCATGGCCTCTTCCGCCATGTAGGTGTCCTTCCCCCAGAGGGCGCCCGCGTCGTGAAAGGTGACCTCATGATCGGTAATTTCGAGGAAGACGGGACGCGGCGCGGCCCCCTTGAGGAGGAATGCGTCCGCACCACAGGCGGCCATGGCGACGGGGACCCGGCCTCCCGAGTAGGATTCCGAATAGATGCCCGTCTGGGGGGAGCGGGTGTAGACCCCGTAGCGGCTGCTGCCGTGGATGGGCAGTCCCGTCACGGGTCCGATAGCGAAGATGAGGGGATTCTCAGGGGCGAAGGGGTCTGGAGGGATGGGTCCCGTCTCCCGGAGCAGGAGGTAGGTTCCGATTCCCTTTCCCCCCAGCAGGGTTTCCAAGACATGTTCCGGAACGGTCTGGACCTCGTAGCGTTTCCTTTCCAGGTCGATGACGTAGATACGGTGAAAGAACCCTTCCATGGGATCCTCCTATCCCTTATTCTCTCGGCGGTTGCGTGTGGCGATGAGCTCCGCCAGGATGCTGACAGCAATCTCCTCCGGTGTCTCTGAGTTGATGGACAGGCCGATGGGGGCGTGGACATTTTCAAGACGTGCCGGCGAAATCCCTCTTTCGCGAAGACGATCGAAGACGATACGGTTTTTCTGACGGCTTCCAACCATCCCAATGTAGGGGAGTTCGTGCCCCACCACCTGGGCAAGGACGATCTCGTCGAACCGGTGCCCGCGGGTAGCGATCACCACGTAGGTATGGGCATCCAAGGTGATGAGCTCGGAGATGTTCCGGTAGCCGGGCAGGTGAAACGCACGGGCCGCCTTGGGGAACCGGGCCTTGTTGGCAAATTCCTCCCGGTCGTCGATGACCTCCACCAGGAACCGGCAGAGGTTCGCCATCGCGCAGAGGGCCTTGGAGAGGTGTCCGCCCCCGAAGATGACGAGGCGCGGGTAGCTCTGGATGATTTCGAAGACGATTAGGTTCCATGGTTCCGTAGCGGGAAATTCCAGGGTTTCGGGGCCCAGGACGCGGATCCCCGGGGTTCCCTCCTTCAGGAGGACCTCTCCCCAGGCAAAGAGACGCTTTTCCAGCACCGGGTCAACAGAAGCGCTTAAAAAATGTTTTTCGCCGGCCTGGATGACGCCTAGGGGGCCGGGGTTTACGCGGGGCGTCGCTGCCGGGTCCGCCCGGAAGAGGCGGAAGAAACAGCAGGCCGCGTGGCGCGCAAGGGATTTCGTAATGAGGTCGAAGGTGGCGTCCTGCTCCGGGGAGAAAGGCTCCACGAGGACCTTCACATTTCCCCCGCAGACCATGTCGGAGGGGTCATCCCCTTCCACCAGGGTGAAGGCGCGGAGGAACCCCGTGTCCGTTTCGAGGGAAGTCCTTGCAAGCTTGAGGACTTCTGCCTCCAGCCCCCCGCCTCCGATAGTGCCGTGCAGGTCGCCGGCGGACGTGAGGAAGAAGTGGGCCCCCTCCTTCCGGGGAACGGACCCCCTCCGTTTCACGATGGTGGCCAGAGCGCCCCCCTGTCCCTTGGAAAGGGCCTCCTGAATATGTCTGAAAAGCGACTCCATGGTTCAAACTCTAACAGACAAGACAAAGGGCGTCAATTTGATGGGATAAAAACGGGGTAAAAAGACGCGCCTATTGTTTTGGTCAGCAAAAGACCTTATAACGGAATAAAAAGACAGGAAGGAGTGACCATGAAGAAGACACATCCGATTCGGGAATTGATGAACGAGGAGGGGCTGACATCCCTGAGCGTTTCCCACGACTGGCGGACGGGGCGTGTCTGCTGGAGGGCGGGATACGAGTGGGACGGGAGCATGCCGTGGTCGGCGTACCAAAAGACCTTCACCTTCGAGAGCTGCCTGGCCGAATCCCCCAGGTTTTATGGTCACGAGGCGGTCCTGGAGATGTTCAGGGCCCGCGGCATTGAGCCTGTTCGCGAGAAAATCGAGGAACTCCTGAAAGCGGGGCGTCACCAGGGCATCGATTTCTATCGGGAATCTTCCCTCGATATCACCTTCATGAACAACATGCATGCCAACATCCTGGGGATAAAGAACGGGCGGCACGCCATCCGCGCGGGCGGCATCCGCCGTCACCCCCTTTCGGACCCCGAGTTGGAGGTCATTGTGGACGGATTGAACCTGGCGCGGGCCATGTCGTTTAAGAACGCCGCGGCGGAAATCCCCTTCGGGGGCTGCAAGTGCACCGTCCACAGTGAGGAGATTCCCCTGACGGACCTTGCGCGCCTGGGTTTTCTCGCCTACTGCCTGGACCGCAGTCGGTTCTTCACCGGGCCAGACATGGGGTTTCTCCCGGAGCTGTCCGACGTCTTCCACGACCATTTCACAGACAACATCACGGGCGGCAAGAAGGGCCCCCTTGGCCCCACGGGAACGCCGACGGCCTACGGGGTCTACCTTGCCATCAAGGCGGCGGCGGAGTTCCGCTACGGCGACGCCCATCTGCGCGGGAAAAAGGTCCTGGTTCAGGGTCTCGGTGCGGTAGGGTTTCCTCTCACCGAGCTTTTGATCAAAAAAGAAAGATGCTCGTTGATGGTTTCCGACGTGGATGAAACCGTGGTGAAACGGCTGCTTGACGCCTTTCCCGAGGCGGACATCACCGTGGTTTCCCCCGAGGCCGTCCTGGACACCCCGGCGGAGATCTTCGCCCCCTGCGCCATGGGGGGCATTATCTCGGAGGCGGAGATTCCCCGTCTGCAATACGATATCATCTTTGGATCCGCCAACAACGTCCTGGCGGCGCACAGTCAGGAGGAAGAGATCGCCCTTGCTAAGCGGCTGGCGGCACGGGGTATCCTCTACCAGGTAGAGTGGGTGCACAATATTGCCGGTGTCATGGCCGGCTACGAGGAATACACGCGCGGGAAGGAGGCGGACCGGAAGCGCCTCTACGCCCACATCGAGCGTGTCTGCGGGGAGGGGGTCTTGCGGAATCTTAAGGAAGCCGGGCGTCTTGGGATGACCCCGACGGAATACGCCTACCGGAAAATCGAGAGTCGAATCTATCCCGATTTGACACCCTCGCCGGAGATGGTAAGATAGAGAAACTTTTCATGAGGGATATACCCATGAGGCGAAACGCCCCGCTTTTTTGGCTCATCCTGCTGTTTGTATCCCTTTTCTCGTTGGCCGCCGTGCCGCCCGCGGGCGCGGCTGTTTACCAGATAAACATCGACGGCCCCATCACGGGGTTTACCCGGGATTTCGTGCACGAGGGAATCCAAAAGGCGTTGCGGGATCACGGCGGCGCGGTGCTCATCCGGCTGGACACCCCCGGCGGGCTCATTTCCGCCACCCGGGAGATCGTCAAGGATGTTCTCAATTCCCCCGTCCCTGTCATCGTCTACGTGGCCCCAAGCGGCGCGCGGGCCGGGTCGGCGGGAACCTTCATCACCCTTGCGGCCCACGTGGCGGCCATGGCGAGCGGAACCCACATTGGGGCGGCGCACCCCATCCTCCTCACGGGGGGGGACCTGAAGGGCGACGCCCGCAAGAAAGTGGTCAACGATACTATCGCCTTCATCCGCTCCATCGCCCAGAAACGAAAGCGAAATGCCAAGTGGGCGGAGGCGGCGGTCCGGAAGTCGGTCTCCATCACGGCGAAGGAGGCCCTGAAGAAGGGGATCATCGACTGCGTGGCCGACACGCGGGCGGCTCTGTTCAAAAAGGTGGAAGGAAAGGTGGTGGAGGTCTCTACGAAGGAGGGCATCAAAAAACGTGTTTTGCATCTGACCGGACAACCGGTCCGGGAGATCCGGCTCTCGCTCCTCGAAAAGATCGGGAAAAAGCTGGCCGATCCCCAAGTGATGCTGATCCTGCTCGTTATCGGGATCCTCGGCATCTACCTGGAGGTGAAGACCCCGGGCGCCACCCTGCCGGGGGTCATCGGGGTCACGGCCTTTATTGGGTTTCTCTTTGCCAGCCGGATTATTCCCATCAACTACTTAGGGATTCTCCTTGTTTTTCTCGCCATCATTCTCTTCATCGCGGAGATCTACGTCACGAGTTTCGGCGCCCTGACCATCGGGGGTCTCGTCGCTTTGGCCATCGGCCTGAAGATCCTCTTCCAGACGGAGCGAAGCATCGGGCTTGCCATCCCCTACGGCACGATCTTCGGGATCGTGGCGGTCATCGGGGGCGTGGTGGTCGTGCTCGGCACCCTCTTGGCCCGGGATTTCAGGCGGAAGAAGCGAACCGGTCGGGAGGGGCTCGTGGGGGAGACCGGGGTGGCCAAGACCTCTATCGACGCCTCGGGAAAGGTCTTCATCCACGGAGAGATCTGGGATGCGTGCAGCACGGGGGAGCCCATTGAATCTGGGAGCCCCGTCCGGGTCCAGGGGGTTAAGGGACTGCGGCTCGTGGTGGAGAAGGAAGAGATATAAAACCCATTAAACGGAGGAGAAGCCATGTTTTTGATCCCGCCTATTGTCATCCTGGTGGTTATTCTGTTTTCCATGCTGAAGATACTAAAGGAATACGAGCGGGGTGTTATCTTCCGCCTCGGCCGTCTCGTGGGGGCGAGGGGACCCGGCCTTATCATCCTGATTCCCTTCATCGAGCGGATGATCAAGGTGAGCCTGAGGACGGTTGTCATGGACGTTCCCCCGCAGGATGTGATTACCAAGGACAACGTTTCCATCAAGGTGAACGCGGTAGTCTACTTCCGGGTCATCGATCCGGAGAAGGCGATCATTGAGGTGGACGATTACCTCTACGCCACCTCCCAACTGGCCCAGACTACCCTCCGGAGCATCCTGGGACAGTTCGAGCTGGACGACCTGTTGTCCAATCGGGAGAAGATAAATTTCGAATTGCAGGACGTCCTGGACAAACACACGGATCCCTGGGGGATCAAGGTGTCGGCGGTGGAGGTCAAGCACATCGACTTGCCGGAGGAGATGCAGCGGTCCATGGCACGCCAGGCGGAGGCGGAACGGGAGCGCCGGGCCAAGGTCATCAACGCGGAAGGAGAATACCAGGCGGCGGCCAAACTGACGGAGGCCTCCGAGATCATCGGTCAGCATCCCATCGCCCTTCAGCTCCGGTATCTCCAAACCCTCGTGGAGATCGCCACGGAGAACAGTTCCACCACTATCTTTCCCATACCCATCGAGCTTCTGAAGCCGTTTATCAGCATGATGGACAGGAAGGATGAGGCGGAGAGGGTGGAAGAGGCGAAAAAGGCGGAAAAATAGAAACACAAGGATTCTTGCGGTATCACGCTAAACAGCGTTAGAAAAGGACGTGTAAAACGCGGGACAGTCCTGTCTCTGATGAGACGGCCTTTCCGCGTTTTATTTTTACGTCAACCTGGCGGTGAACCCTATTGACAATCCAAGACACCTTGCATAAGCTAACCTCGTTCTATCACGTCGCGCGTTTTGTGGGACGAAGACGTTAGTTTTTCCCGCCTGGCGGGAAAAGGAGGAGACAGAGGTGTTCCGAGGGGACACGAAACAGGTTTCCATATAACATTATTTTAAGGAGGGTTTTATGATGAGGCACAGGAGTTCTTGGAAAACAGGATTGGTTGTTTTACTGGTCGCCGCTTTCTGTATGGTGTCTGTGGCAGCCGTTTACGCCGCCGATGTTATCAAGGTTGGGTGTTGCCTGACATTGACGGGTAAGTACGCCAAGGCGGGGAAGTTTTTCAAGCGCGGCTACGAGATGGCCATCGAGGAGGTGAACGCCAAGGGCGGGATTCATCTCAAGAACGGGAAGAAGATGAAGGTCAAGCTGATCCTCTACGACGACAAGAGCGACCCGACCACGGCGGTGAACCTCTCCGAGCACCTCATCACGGTAGACAAGGTAAACGTGATGCTGGGTTCCTACAGCACCTCGCAGGTCAACGCCCAGTCGGTGGTTCCCGAGAAATACGGGGTGCCCTACGTGAACGGCGGCGGGGCCTCTTCCTTCATCTACGCCCGCGGGTTCAAGTGGATTTTTGGAACCCTAGCCTCCATCAGCGAGCTTTCCTACACGGAGATGACCCTGTTGAAGGAGCTGATCGACAAGGGGAAGCTGCCGAAGCCCTGCAAGCTCGCCCTCTCCTGGGAAAACAACGCCCACGGCAAGGACTTTGAGGCCGGAGTGAAGAAGGCCATGAAGGAACACCCGGGATATTTCAAGCTCGTCCTGGACGAACCCTTCCAGAAGAACACCAAAAATTACGCCCCGCTGCTTATCAAGGTGAAGAGCGCCAACGCGGATGTCTACCTCTCCGACTGCCATTTCCCGCAGTTTTCCGCCCAGCACAAGCAGTACAGCGAGATGGGGCTGTATCACAAGTTCGTGAGTTACGGGGCTCGGGGTCCGGAAAGCAACGCCCGGAAGAGCCTGGGAGACGCGGTGAACTACCTGGTGGCCGCCCAGTGGTGGACGCCCCTGCTTCCCTATCCCCAGTCCAAGGCCTTCGCCAAGATGTACAAGGAAAAATACAAGGAGGATATCTCTGAGTGGTATCCCGCCCTGGCCTACGAGACGGCGCGGATCCTCTTCAAGGCTATAGAGATCGCGGGATCCCTGGACCGAAAGGCCATCCGAGACGCCTTGGAGAACATCGAGTTCAAGCCCGCCATCGTGGCCGGGCAGGTGATTCGTTTCGACAAGAAGACCCATCAGGCCCACTATCCCTACGTCATCGTGCAGAACATGCCGGGCGGAAAGATCGTGGCCGTCTATCCCAAGAACGCGGCGACGGGTAAGATCGTCTGCCCCATGCCCAAGAAGTAACCTGAAACGGTCGACGGCGGCGCCGGGCCTGAAGCCCGGGCCGCCGTCTTCATCGAAGCCGGAAAGGGACCGCGGATGAGCATCAACTATCTCCTGGTGAACGCCATACTCTTCGGGGCACTCTACGCCAGCATCGCCTACGGCCTGTCCATCATCTACGGGGTCATGAAGGTGGTGAACCTGGCCCACGGCGGCACCCTCATGCTGAGCGCCTACGTGGCCTACACCCTTTTCACTTATCTGCACGTCGATCCCATCCTCTCCCTCTTTGTCGCGCTTCCGGTATTTTTCGTCCTCGGAATGCTCATCCAGCGCTACCTGGTGGACAAGATCATGGACGCCCCGCAGATCGCGTCCCTCCTCCTCCTCTTCGGGGTGTGGCTGCTCATGAAGAACGTGGCCTATCTCATCTGGTCGGGCGACGAGGTGGGCTATAACCTGAGTTATGCCTTGAAAACGATCAAGATCCTCGTGCCGGTTTCCATCCCGAGAATCATCATCTTCGTCATTTCCATCGTTACAACGGTTCTGTTGTTGATGTTTTTGAAACGAACCTACCTGGGAAAGGCCATGCGGGCCCTGTCGCAGAACCGGGACGCCTGTAGCCTGGTGGGAATCCCGGTGCGGCGCGTGGCACAGATCACCTTCGGGCTGGGAACCGCCCTGGCGGCCCTGGGCGGCGTGCTCGCCTCCATGATCTATTCCTTTTCTCCGGAATTTGGGGGCAACTTCCTGCTGAAGAGTTTCTGCATCATCGTCCTGGGAGGAATGGAGAGCACCCTCGGCGTCATTGTGGGGGCCCTGGTACTCAGTCTCATCGAGTCCTTCAGCATCCTCGTCATTCCTATCGATCTTCAGGAGATGATAAGTTTCGTCCTCCTGGTGCTGATCCTCGTTGTGAAACCCACGGGTATCTTCGGACGGAGGGCGACCATCTGACATGAAACGGCTCACGAAGACCCAGGTTTTTTACGGCATCATCGTCCTTTTTCTCTTTCTTCTGCCCCTTTTCGTCCACAACCAGTACGTGATCCACCTGGGGATCATGACATTTCTCTTCATCACCATCGCCATTGGCTGGAATATCCTGGGCGGCTACACGGGGCAGATCTCCTTCGGCCACGCGAGTTTCTTCGGGATCGGCGCCTATACCACGGCCATTCTGTGGCTGCGCCTGGGGATGCCTCCCCTGCTGACCATTCCCCTGGGCGGTCTGTTGGCGGCAGCCTTCGGGATCCTGTGGGGATATCCCCTCTTGCGGCTGCGCGGCTACTTCTTCGCTATCGCCACCATCGGCGTGGGCGAGGCGACACGGGTCCTTGCCAGTTTCTGGGAATCCCTGACGGGCGGCTCGTCGGGGCTGACCCTGCCGGTTCCCAAGGTCTTCAGCAAGGTTCCCTTCTACTACGAGATGCTGATCATCGCCTTCCTCGTCTTTCTCCTTTCCGTTTGGGTCTACAAGTCCAAGTTCGGCCTGGGACTTTTTGCCATCAAGGACGACATCGACGCCTCGGAGACGTTGGGCATCAACACCCCCCTCTACAAGATCCTCGCCCTGGCGCTCAGCGGTTTCATCGTGGGGATTGGGGGGAGCTTCTACGCCCAGTACATCTTCTACGTGGAGCCGGGGGACGTCTTCAGCTTCGAGAAGAGCGTGAACCTCATTCTTATCAACATCGTTGGCGGCGTGGGAACCATCTTCGGGCCCGTTTTCGGGGCCCTCATCTTTCTTGTTCTCCAGGAGTTCGTCCTCGTCCTCTTTCCGAACCTGCACCTGCTGGTCTACGGGCTGCTACTCGTTCTCATCATCATCTACCAGCCCAACGGCCTGGCGGGGCTTATCGCCTACGTGAAGCGGAAGATGAAAAAAACGAAACATGACGGCGGGACGTGACATGGCCTTTCTGGATGTGACCCATTGCACGAAAAATTTCGGCGGGCTCCTCGCGGTCAATGACGTGACCTTTTCCGTGAGACAGGGGGAGCTGCTGGGCCTGATAGGTCCCAACGGGGCGGGGAAGACCACCATGTTCAACATGATCAGTGGTGTGTACAAGCTCACCTCGGGGCAGATTGTCTACCGGGAGCGCTATCCCGTCCACGCCCTCAATACCCACCGGATCTGCCACATCGGCATCGCCCGGACCTACCAGGTCGTCAAGCCATTCCTCAATATGACGATCCT
>JALSPC010000128.1 GCA_026986155.1 bacterium | reverse complement strand
AACCCCTCGTCTTTTGCAAGGTTTCGGACTGCTCTTACCTCTTTCCTTGCAATTCTTATAACACAATACCTCATATATATCAAATTATTTCAAGTAGTTGGAGATTTTTCAGGGGAGACTAAATAAGTTGCCGGATGACTGTACCATGGAAGATATTCAATACCATTTGTATGTGGTCGAAAAAGCTCATCGAGGTATAGAACGGGCGAAAAAAGAAGTTGAGATATCTCAACAGGATGTCGAGAAGCGGCTGAGCAATTGGGATATTGAGTAACAGGGTTACTCGAGGCTGTCTTAAGTCTCGGACGAGGCGATAAACTCGATAGGCCCCTTGAAGTCATCGGTAAATCGTTCTGCAATTTCACGAAACTTATCCTGGAGCGCCACAAAGGCCCCTACCACGTCCGGGTCGAGCTCTTTCCCTCCTTTACTTCGAATGAGGTCCACGGCCTCATCGTGCGGTAAGGCCGTTTTATAAACTCGGTGACTCACGAGGGCGTCATAGATATCTGCCACGGTCATGATTCTCCCAAATAGAGGAATTTCTTCCCCCTTGAGACCGCGTGGGTATCCCGAGCCATCCCACTTTTCATGGTGGGTGTAGGCGATGGTTCGGGCAATAGAGAGGAAAGAGTTGTGGCCTAACCGTGCTTCCGCCATGTCAAAAATCATTTTGCCATATAACGTGTGACGTTTCATAATTTCAAACTCGTTCGGATCCAGACGACCGGGTTTCTTCAAAATCACGTCCGGAATTCCAACTTTTCCCACGTCGTGTAAAGGAGAAGAATGGAAAAGAAGATCCAGTGTTTCCTGTCCTAATATACCCCGATACTTTTTGTTTTTTTGAAGATACTCGGCCAAGAGCCTGACGTAATGCTGCGTGCGTTTTACATGCCCACCCGTTTCGTGATGGCGGGTTTCGATCACCATGACGATGGTTTCCAGGGTGGTCGATTGAACCATCAGTAGCTCTCTCGCTTGTTTTTTGTGGAGATGTTCTTCCCAACCGTATTTCAATGCCGACATAAAGGAAAAATTTACTACGAGAATCAATCCCGGGAAAAAGGGAGAGGCGAAGAGTCCCCGGCTTTCGAACAGCCATCTCGAACCGTACCAAAGCCCCAAAGCGCTGAGGATAAAAAACAGAATGTTCAGCGCGGCGCGGCCATAAACCAGCAGGATAATAGATACGATGCCCAGGAGGATGCCTGTCAACCATTCGAAGTTTCGCATTCCCTGAGGTCGGCAGAGGAAATCCCCCTGAACGAAATTATCGACGATGGCGGCATAGACTTCCACGCCGGGAAAGACGGGATCAAGCGGAGTTGCGCGAAAATCATTCAAGCCGGACGCAGAGGCGCCCACAAAAACAATATGCCCCGCAATCTGCCGCTTATCGGCGGCGCCGGTTAGGATGTCAGCGGCTGAGATATGGCGATACGTATTCTTCCCGCCCCTGAATCGTATTCGAAGGCTTCCCTGTTCGTCGAGGGGAATCACCCGGTTGCCAAGGGCGAGAGATTCAACACCGTTCTTGCCAACCCGCAATACGGCTTGAGACAGATTAAAGGCCTTCATGAGACCCGCCACGGCGAGGTTCGGGTAATACTTTCCCCGATAAGTCATCAAGAGGGGAACACTTCGCAACATACCGTCCCGATCCGTCATTGCGTTGGTGAAACCGGAAAGTTTAACCGATGTTGAAAATATGGAAAGATTGCAAAGGGCGCCCTTCGGACGTAACAGGGTCATTTTTTTTGATGAACCCTTCGAATTTATTACAACCACTGGGATGGGATGCAAATGACAGCTCGAAGTAGCATTTTCCCCGAATGAAAACTTATACCCTAAAACAAAGGGACCCGTGACCAATACCTTGGCCAGGATGGTATCGTTGCTGCGCGAGCCAACCGGGATATTGCTCAAGTCCAGGTGGTAACCATAATCCCTCTCCAATTGGTGTGCGAGATGGGCCGGTGAAGTTCGATCCGGCTCGGGAAAGAGGATGTCCAGACAGATGCTTCGCGCTTTCAAGTTCCTGAGTTCCGACAAAAGACGGGCGATGCGATAGCGCGGCCAGGGCCACTGGCCATACTGTCTCAGGCTTTTGTCGTCGATATCAACCACCACGGGCAGAGGAGACGGGACAGTGCGCGGAAGAGCCCTGATAAAGATATCATAAACCCTGCTGTTGACCATATTTACGATGTCGGGCCGGAAGAGGGCTGCCCCAGTCATGGCACCCACCAGAAGAACGCCCAAAAAGAGCAACGGGATCTTCCGTAAAGAACGCGACACCTTTTTGGGGGTTTTAAAACGTGGGAGAATACGCATATCTTGTCAGGCCAACAGATCCCCGTGGAAGGGTTGTGGGTCCATCTCTCTACTGCACGATAATTTCGACAAATCGATTTTTCGGTTCGCTCACATTATCCGGTGTTGGAACGAGCAATGCCTTCTCACCAAATGAAGCCGTCTCCACATGACGGGGATTCACACCCAGGCGTTCTAGGATTCCCTTGATGATTTCCGCCCGTTTCAATCCCAGCTTCCAGTTCTTTTCCGCATTTCCCTTGGTATCGGTGTGTCCGATCACCAGGATATCGCATGGCATACGTTTTTTGATGGTGGCAAGGATTTTGGGAAGCATGTTGTGGGATGCCTCGGTCAATTTGGCCCCACCGGATTTAAAAAAGAGGTGGAAACGCACCGGTGGCTGGGGGGCAACCGAGATGGCTGCTGTGAAGGTTTTCTCAATCTCTTTTTGGCTCACTGGCTCCGGGATCGTCGGGGGGGTCTTGGCATTTTGCACCTGAACCGCCATATTGGCTTTGGAAACGATCTGTTTCCCCCCTTTGTTTTCAATGACAATCCGGCCTACCTTCCCGCCGGGGTCCGGCACGAGCACGAACATGTTTTTCGGCCTGTTGCAGCAGGAGGAGATAACCCCTAAAAGACAGATCAAACCCAGCCATCTCCCCCATGTGGTTTTTTTTATTCGCATCGTTTCTCAGTTTTTGGGGGCAACCTTCGCAAGAAAGGCCGTCCCCCGAGTTCCAATGATAGCAACGGGTGTTCTGAACCGCACCGATTCCGGCGCGGCCTTCCCGATGGCCCCTGAAATGAAATAGGCCGTTCCATACATCATTTTCAGGATAAGACCATATTCTTCATGGGCGGGCTGATAGAGATACTTCGTGATCTCGATTCTGCTGTCTGGCCCAAGAGAAATCCGGGTCCCGTCGTTGAAGATTACACCCATGGCTCCGTTCTTGCCGGTCACCAAAACATCGTTCAGGCGAATCTTAATCCCGTTTTTGGCAACCAGTCTCTGTTGGCCGCGTTCAATCATTCCCTTGCCCCTTACATTTCGCAGCCCCCCGATGTAGGGATCTCCCTTGGCTAGCAAAATCCCCGGCTGGCTAAGGTATACGATACATAAGAAAACGATCCATGCCCTCATGCCTGTCCCCTGACTATTGACGCTTTAAGGATTTAAAGACCCGATGTGCCCCCTCATGCTTTGCCTTTCTGTCGTAAAAAAACTTTTGTTGGTCGAATTTCAATATTTTTCATAATCATTGTCTTTTCTATAACGTTATCTTCCCGTTGTGTCAACATTACCGGGCGTAAAGCGAGGGAAAGCAGGGGAAAGCGGGGGAAAGCAGATCAAAACCCTTTAGTTACCCCTTAATCTCTCCAAACGCTCCCTTTTTGGATGATATCTCCGCTACCCTGTTCTTGTCGAAGGAATCACCGAGGTAGGATAGCGAAAGTGATACTTCGATGGAAAGCCATCTGACGGTCCGGACAGCTGAAACAATCATGGACTTTCTTTCAAAAAGCACGGGGAAGGCGCAAGGAGAAAATGAGTCGAAGAGGAGGGCGAAGGAGGTGTCCTGGGAAAATAAGCTATCCATCCACCGGTTTCAGCCTCCAGCCATAGGGAGTAATAACCACCCTTGCCTTAAGATGATACCGACCTGAGAATTGTACCGGTACCGGGTAAAGGACCGAGATAACTCCATCGGTGAACGTCCCGTCGTTTCTACTTCCGTAATTGTGCCTTGCAGACGATATTCTTTTGCCTTGTAGTTCCCTTGGTGCTCTGGCCATCCAGCCCCAGGCCCAGCCATCCAGCTCAATGATTTTCCCTGCAAATTTTGCCGGGTCTTTGTCGATCCTTGCCAAGACAGAGCCGGTATTCATGGCGGGCAGTGGTTTTCCTGAAGTGGGAAAAGAGGCGTTAGCGTATACGTGAAGGCTTTCAAAGTCAGATACAATCAACGACCTTCCTGCCACGGCCGCATCCACAACTGTTGAATTCCCAACGCAGATGTCTTGTTGCCACCGAAGGTTTTGAGTGTCAAAAATGCGCAGGCAGTGCCTCTGCCGCCTCAGGTATCTACCTCTGTAACTTATGAGACCTCCCATGGGGACAAAGGAGACCACGTAACGGCTGTCGGGAGTTAAAAAGAAAAGTCCCGCCCTCTTGGACGCTCTCTTCGTGGTTGCGACTACCCTTCCGCTTCGGGTATCAAGACGATATAAAGACCTTGTGACCTCCAGGTATATGACACTACTGTCATCTCTGGTAAACTGGACGTCGTTTAATGGAAAACTGGGAGAAAATGAACGTTTAACAACAGCCAGGCGAGACTTTTTCTGATAATCCCAGAGTTCCCCAAGCCCTGTGAATAACCACGGGTGACTGTGGGAAAAGGCAAGTATATGGCTGTTTGTTTTGACCTTGAAGAGCTTTTCTCCTGTTATGATGTTACGAAGCTCATATATCCCCTTGGTGTAAAGGGCAACTATAGGTTTATCATGAGCGAATTTAAATCCCGGATAATGGACATTTCTGCCGTGAATCGATGCCGAACCGCTCCCTATTATGGGAAAACGGTATTTTCCCCTTAATTGTCCGGACTTAAGGTCGAGAAAAACCAGTTCCTGCTTGCCAAAATCGCGCATGTCAGTGTAACAGGTAAAGGCGAGCAGGTTTGCCACCGTTGGCACGAATGCGACGTGCCCGGCCAGGTTGGCAAAAACCCAACTCCTGGTTCGTTTTTTGGCTCTAAGATCTATGAGGGAGATTTCTCCCAGTACGTGCAACTGCCCCGCTTTGTCTTCGAAACTCATGTCGGTTAAAACCGCTGCTTTCCAGCCATCGGGCGAGATATCAATGGAAGTAACGGGCACATTTAATCCCAGGGGAATTTTTGTGACCCCGCCCCAACTGTCAACGACTATTACCCCTGTTTCTCCAACGTTTCCCACCGGTTCTCGCATTGCTTCGGGGTGAGCCTTGGCGAACAACAGTGCTCCCTTTAGCAATAGGGGTACGGCTTCTTTGACCAGTGATGGTGGCATCAGGGTTTTAAACAGGCCGGGGGTCTCTTTTTGCATTTCCCTGGAAGTCTCTTTACCAGCCTTTCGTATCACTTTTTCGAAATTTTTCCAGCTTCCGTATTCTTTTTTTATGCCTTCATCAATAATGGTGGTGATGCGCTTTTTTTCAGCCTCGATCTCCTTTGGAGTCGGGGTAATTTTGCTCATGTACCCGAAAAGCGCAAATTCGGACGAAGATGCAGCGGGAGTGAAGTAAAATTTACCGGGTATTTTCTTCACAGTATGGGGTGTAAAAACAATTGCCCACGAAAGGAGCGGGAACAATACTATTCCAATAATCGAGATTAAGAAGACTCTTTTCTCCATCACGCGGGTACAAAACATGGTTGCCCGGTGGATAGGCCGGCGTGACAAAGCGGGTCTTCCAGGATTACTTGAGAAGTGTGATTTCAACCCTGCGGTTCTTGGCGCGGCCTGTCTCGGTGCTGTTATCAGCAATGGGATTAGCCTCGCCTTTCCCTTCTATCTTGAATTTGCTGGGGTTGATCTTTTCGCAGTACATGAGGAAATCGGCCACCGATTGTGCCCGTTGCAGGGAGAGCTTGAGGTTATATTCTTCGCTGCCGATATTGTCCGTGTACCCGGTGACAAGGATACGGGCAGAGGGATTTTCCCGGATGACATCGGCGATGACACCAAGTGCCTTTTTCCCCTCGGGTTTTAATACGAACTTGTTGAAATCGAAGAGAACCCGTTCAGGGACGGTGAGATTTATGCCTTGAGGCGTGGTTTTGACTTCTATCCCAAGCTGTTCAGGCGTCGGTTTTGCTTCCTTTTCGGTGTACTTTGCTACTTTTATATCGCTAAAAAGCGTTTGATAAGGTTTACTTCCCCTTACGCGCATTAGTGCAAAACCGCTTATTTTTTCACGTTTTTTTAATTTAAAGGGAACAGCGGTAAGACGTTTCCCGTCTAAAAATACCCTAAACTGGTTGCGCCTGATTTCAACAGCAATATGTATAACTTTTTTCTTGCAATGTTTAATGGTGGCTATTTTTCCCACTCCCTCTAACGATAATTCGCAATAGCTCAGTTTGAGAGAATGTCCGATCTCTTGAACATGCCATCCCTTTGGGGAACCTTTATAAAGTTTGAATATTATCCATTCGTATTCTGGATTATAGGGCACGACAGAAAACTCAACGGAAAAGTCACCTTGGCCAAGGTTGATTTTCTTGTAGATTTTGAAATCGCCAGCACTGGTAGGAGCTACCCAAATATGGTTTTGAAACTTGACGCACTCGGGGGCTCCGATTATTTCGTCAAACCCTTGGGGCGCTTCCCCCACAGGGCACTGGCGGAAGTCGGTTTCGAAAAGGACTTTGTCTCCTGGAACGAACGGGTGTTTTTTACTTCCAGTCACGAGGCCGCCGGCTAACGCGATATTACAGGCAATAAAAAATGCGCATATAAAACCAAGGACTGTTTTCATTTTTCTACCCCCTGTTTTAAAACCTTTGTAATAATAAACGAAGTAGGAATGGGTGTCAAATTTATTCCGATGTTCCTTGCATAATCTCCCTCTTTCATGTCCCAGCTTCGCTGAAGTAGGATTTGCCAACCATCAATGCAGGATCTCTCTCCGATAGGGGGCTTGACAATGGAAAAGACTTGGGTTATTACCATTGGTAAAATAGATTACCAATGGTAATATTTGAGATGGGGGGATGGGATGGGGCAGGTCGTAAAGCTGGCGGAAAACGAAACTTTCGACACGCTCCGGGGTAAGCAGTATGGCGTGAAACGGGAGATTATCCTGAAGGCCGCGGAGAGGATCTTTGCCCGGACTCCTTTCGGGAAGGTGAGCTTGAGGGAGATCGCACGGGAGGCGGGGATTTCTCACGCAACCATCTATCGATATTTTCCGGACCGTCAAACCCTCTTCGTGGAGGCGTTTTTACGCGGCGTGAGGAAGATTGAGGCGAATATTCGTGCGATCATCGACCGGAAACGGAAGAGGACACTCGAGGACGTGGCGGAATCGTTTGTGACGTTCCTCTTCGATCATGACCACTATTTCAAAATGATGTCCAATTTCATGCTGGAGGGCGACGTGCCCTCCCATCTCCACGAGAAAATCAATGCTATCGCCCGTTCCTTGATGGATGAATTCGCGGACGCCTTTCGGGTGGAAGGGGCGGAAGATGTTCCCAGGGTGACGATACACGGCTTTTTTTCCGCGCTGAACGGGATTCTCATCACGTTTCACGATTACCCGGGGAGGGAGCGGGCGGACATCCGTCGGCATGTCCGGCGTCTCGCACGTCTGACGGCGGGAATCTTCCGGCGCGGATGGTCGGCTTCGTAAATTTTACAAAAAGGGGGGTACCATGGAATCTTATGTTGTCCATCAATTGATTGAACGGACCCTGGTCACGCACCCGAAACAGGAAATCGTCTCACCGGGAGGGCGATTCACCCTGGAGGCCTTTTACCGACGCGTGCTCAGGCTCGCGCAAAGTTTGAAAAGCCTCGGGTTGCGAAAGGGGATGGTGGCCGGCGTTCTGGATGTCAACACGCACCGGTTCCTCGAGCTGCATTACGCCCTTTCCATGCTTGGAGTCATCATTCATACCATCAATTTTCGCCTTGCTCCGGAACAACTCGTCTATTCCATGGAACACGCGGGAGATACCTGGGTCTTTGTCTCGGACACCTTCTTGAAGATGGCCGAACCGGTCGCGGGAAAATTTCCCAACTGGGTGTTGATGACCGATGACGCCGGGCTTTCCGTTCCGGAGGTCATGAACACCTATGACTACGAGGCACTCATCCGGGATGGCAGAGAGGAAATCCCGGATGAGGCGGGGAAAATCGAAGAAACGGATATCTTCTCCATCTTCTACACCACGGGGACCACGGGAAAGCCGAAGGGCATCCGCTATCGGCATAGGGAGATCACGATCGGGACTCTCCAACTCTTTCACCACCTGGCGCTTCATGACTGCGGCGCGCGAGTCAGCAGCTCGGACGTGTTCATGCCGTTGATTCCGTTCTTTCACATCCACGCCTGGGGCATGGCTTTTTTCCCTCTCTACCTTGGCGCCAAGCTGGTGCTCGCCGGCGCGGCAGGCCCGGAAAAGCAGGTTCAACTCATAGATGAAGAAGGGGTGACTTGGCTCAACATGGTGCCGACACAGCTGCATATGCTCCTGGAAACCGGAAAGTTCGAGAACGTGAAGATCCTGACGGGAGGAAGCCCCTTCCTGTCCGGACTGGCGCAACGTGCCCGGGAAGCGGGGGTAACCTACAGCCTCATCTACGGGGGCTCGGACCAGCTGGGGACCGCCATCTCCGTCGTCCCCGAGGGCATTCCAAGGGACAGCGACGAGGCCTGGGAATGGCTGCGCGTCGGCATGCGGCCCCTCCCCATGGTGGAGGTTTCCTTGCGGGACCGGGAAGGGAAGGAGGTGCCCCGCGACGGCAAGAGCCTGGGAGAGGTCTGGGTGCGCAGCCCCTGGCTCCCGGAGGGCTACTACAAAGACGCGGAGAAGACGGCGGCGGCCTATGTGGGAGGCTGGTTCAGGACAGGCGATATCGGGACCTTCTATCCCAACGGACTGCTCTACGTGGCTGACCGGGAAGGGGATGCCGTGAAGAGCGGGGGGGAATGGATTCCCACGGGCACTCTGGAGGCGGTCCTTAGCGAGCATCCCTCGGCGGCCCTCGTGGCCGTCATACCCGTAAAGGATGAGCGATGGGGGCAACGGCCTCTTGCCGTGGTCAAGCCGGAGGGATCCGTCTCGGGGGACGACCTGAAGAAATTTCTCCTCGAGAAGGTGCAAGAGGGGAGAATCGCGAAATTCTGGATACCCGACCGGTTCGAGTTCGCCGAGGAGATTCCCCTCACCAGCGCCGGCAAACTGAACAAGAAGGTCCTGAGAGACCGGTACGCGAAACAGGGAGGATAACATGGCAACGGACGCCTTATTGACACCGAAAGACACAGCCCTGAGGGAGGAGATCCGTGATTTCGTATCATGGGTGCCGCGACAGCTCCTTCTGGACATGGACGGGGACAAGGTTCGGTACCCGAAGGAATTTCTTGAGGAGGCGGGCAGAAGGGGCCTGCTCGGGCTTCGGTTCGACCCCCGCTGGGGGGGACGGGGCCTGCCTTGGACCTCGGAGTTGATGGCGCTGGAGGAGGTGGGGGTGCTCGGGACGGCCCTGGGATGCCTCTACGCCCTCGTGTCCATCGTGGGCGAGGCGATTCACGCGTTCGGCACGGATGCGCAAAAAGAGAAATACCTGAAACCAAT
>JALSPC010000127.1 GCA_026986155.1 bacterium | reverse complement strand
CCCCCGAGGTTGCCTTCCGGGCGCATTCGAAGCCGTACATGTTCGCCGTCGGGCCGCCAACGTCGTGGAGGGTTCCCTTGAATTCCGGGTGCCGGGCGATCTCTTTCGCCTCGGCAAGGATGGAGGCGGGGCTCCGCCATCGGACGCGGCGCCCCTCGTGCGCGGCGATGGCGCAGAAACCGCACTCGCCGTAACAGCCCCGGTGGGTTTTCAGGGCGAAACGGATGGTTTCCAGGGCCTTCACGGCTCCCCGCCGCCGGTCGCGGGGATGCAGGTCCCTTTCATAATCCAGGCGGTAAACGGCGTCCAACTCCGGCTGGGAAAGGTAGGGGGCGGGGGGATTCTGGACAAGGTAACGGGTGTCCTGCCTCTGCGCGAGGGGACGCGCCGTCACCGGGTCGTTGTTCTGGTAGAAGATCTCGAACATCTCCGTGAAGGCGTTCTTGTCGGCGGCGGCCTTCGCGTATGATGGCAGGAGGAGGCAATCCCTTGGAGCCGTCCGGGAGATGTAACAGAGACCCCGGATCTCCCGGGGGGATTTTCCTTCCGTCAGGGCCCGCGCCAGCTCCACCACGGAATGTTCCGCCATCCCGTAGAGGAGATAATCGCCCCGGGCGTCGAAGAGGATGGATCGCCGGATCTTGCCGGACCAGGCGTCGTAATGGGCGATACGCCGCAGGCTCGCCTCGATCCCGCCCAGGACGATGGGACGGGAGGACTTGAAGTAGCGCCGGATGAGGTTGCTGTAGACGATGACGGCGCGGTTGGGACGGCGGTTGTTTCTCCCGCCCGGGGTGTAATCGTCCCGTTTCCGTCTGCGCCCCGTCGCCGTGTAGTTGGCCACCATGGAATCGACGCATCCGCCGGTGACGCCCCAGAACAGGGCGGGCTCTCCCAGGCGCCGGATGTCGGTATCCGAATCCGTGCCCGGCTGGGCGATGACGCCGACCCTGAAGCCCGCGTTCCGCAGCACCTTGCCGATGACGGCGACCCCGATGAAGGGGGAGTCGATGTAGGCGTCTCCCGTCACGAGGATGACATCAAGGCGATCCCAGCCGAGGGAGCGCATCTCCTCTTTGGTCGCGGGAAGGAACATGGCTACAAGGTGTCTGAGGTCATGGTGTGTTCCCGGTTGAAAGAAAGGCCATGCGCGCCGCGCCGATGATGCCGGCGTTGTCCTTGAGGCGGGAGGTGACGATATCACAGGAGGCGGCGGGACGTCGGAAGCAGTAGCGCCGGGATGTCTCGACCGCCCGGGACAGGAAGAGGGGGCTGTGGTAGGAAAGCCCCCCGGAGATAATGATCTTCTCAGGGTTGAAGAGGTTGATGAGGCTTCCCATGCCGGCGCCGAGGGCGTCGGCGAAGATGTCCCAGACCTTTTGCCACCGCGTTTCCCCCTGGTCCAGGCGCTCTTTCAGGAGGCCGGGCAGCCCGCTCCACGCCCCGTTTTCCAGCGACTCCCGGATGTCCGCGGGGAGCGATGGGCCCATTTCCCTCAGACTGTTGGCGATCCCGTTGATGGAGGCGTAGGTTTCGAGGCATCCCCGGGACCCGCAGCGGCACGGCCGGCCGTGCCAGTCGATGGTGAGGTGGCCGATCTCCCCCGCCATCCCCAGGGCGCCCCGGGTGATCGCGCCGTCCGTGACGATACCGCCTCCGATGCCCGTGCCCAGGGCAAGGTAGATAAAGTTTTTAACGCCCTTTCCTTGACCCACCCAGGCCTCGCCGATGGTCTGGACCGTGGCGTCGTTGTCGATGGTGACGGGAACAGGAAGCAGGCCGCGCAAGAGTTTGCCTAAGGGAATCTCCCCCGAAAACGGCAGGTTGGGGGGATCGAAGAGGGTGCCGTCCGGGAAGCGCACGGGGCCGGGGATGCCAATTCCGACCCCCTTCGGAGGGGTGCCGTCCGGGGCGTTTTTTTCTTGAAAGGCCGTCAGAGCGCCGGCGAGCCACGATGCCAGGTATCCCGGCGATGTCAACGGGGGGAGGGGAACCATGTCCCTTGCCGTCACGGCGCCGTCCGCGAGGACCACTCCCATCTTGACGAAGGTTCCCCCAACGTCACAACCGATGGCGTATTCCAATGTTTCTTCTCCCGGATTTTTTTGTAATTTACCATAGATGCCCAGAACAAAAAATCGTTTCGGAAAGAGATTTGTCATTTTCTTGAAAAGCTGCCTGTAAACTGGTATGAAATTGAAAATTTCTTTACACATCAGGAGGATTTGGATGAAACGGGTGGGGTTCATTTCGACCCGGATCGCGGGGACCGACGGGGTTTCCCTGGAGACCTTCAAGTGGTACCAGGTGTTGGAGAGGAACGGCTATGAGTGTTTTTTCTTCGCGGGGCAGTTGGAGACCCCGGAGGATCATTCGTTCCTCGAGCCGAAGGCCCATTTCGAGCACCCAGAGATCCAGGAGATTCAGCGGGACTGCTTCGGCCGACGGACCCGCCGTCCCTCCCTCAGTTCCAAGGTCCATGAATTGAGAAGCTACCTGAAAGCCAAACTTTACGCTTTTTACAAGGAATTCAATCCGAACCTTTTGATCGTGGAAAACGCCCTGGCCATTCCCATGAACGTGCCTCTTGGCATGGCCATCACCGAGTTCATCGCCGAGACGGGTATTCCCACCATCGCTCATCACCACGATTTTGCCTGGGAGCGGGACCGGTTCCTCATCTGCGCCATCCAGGACTACGTCCATTACGCCTTTCCGCCCACCCATCCGGCCATCCGTCACGTGACCATCAATTCCAACGCCTCCCGGCAGCTCAGTTTCCGGCGCGGATTGAGCAACGTGGTGGTCCCCAACGTCTTTGATTTCGCCCATCCCCCGAAACCGAGCGGCAAGGCCAAGGTCCTGCGGGAGACCCTGGGATTCACGGACGATGACCTGTTCGTCCTCCAGCCCACGCGGGTGGTGCCGCGCAAGTGGATCGAACGGGCCATCGAGCTGGTTTACCTAATGGAGCTTCCCCATCCCCGGCTGGTCATCTCCCACAGATCGGGAGACGAGGGAACCCTCTACGAGAGCCGCGTCAAGGAATACGCGGAGAGGCTGGGCGTCGAACTTATTTTCATCGGGGACATGATCGGGGCCGCCCGGAGTTTCGGGAGCAACCACTCTCACGATTACACCATTGACGATGTTTACGAGTGCGCCGACCTGGTGACCTATCCTTCCGGATATGAAGGTTTCGGGAATGCCTTTGTGGAAGCCATCTACTTCAAAAAACCCCTCGTGGTAAACCGGTACTCCATCTTTATCGAGGACATCGAGCCGATCGGTTTCGACGTCATCTCGTTTGATGGATTCGTCACCCACGAGATTGTCCGACAGGTCTGGGACTTCCTGGAATCCGGCGCCCGCGAGGCGTCCCTGGAGAAGAACTACCGGCTTGGCCAGGAACACCTTTCCTACGAGGTGTTGGAGAAGAAGCTCCTTCCCCTCGTTCATTCCTTCACCTGAAAGGGGAGGGAGACGATATCTCACGAAAACTGAACATCGGGCTCTTGCACTACTCCTGCCCGCCGCTGGTGGGGGGCGTGGAGGAGATCCTCCGTCATCACGCCCAGGTGCTGACCCGCTTCGGGCACCGGGTTTCCATCCTCGCAGGCATGGGGGACGCCTTCAACGACGCCTTCGAGATTACGATTCACCCCCTGATCGGCTCGCAGAACGACCGGGTGAAGGCGGCCCAGGAGGCTTGCCTGCGAGGCCGCTATGGCCCCCTGAAGGCGGTCGAAGACGAGATATACCGCCTCGTGCGGGACTGGGCGCGGGGCCTGGATGTTCTCATCGCCCACAACGTCCTGCACATGCCCTTCAACCTTCCCCTGTCCCTGGCGCTCCGCCGCCTGGCCTTTCGGGAGAAGGTCAGGCTCGTGAGCTGGGCTCACGATTCGCCTTATGTCCGGGAAGAGGTGCCGGACCATCTCTTTTCCCCGCCGTGGGTGAGCCTGAAGCTTCCTCATCCGGAGATTTCCTATGTGGCCATCTCCGATTCCCGACGCGCGGCCTTCAAGAAGACCTTGAAAGGTATCCGGTGGCGGGTGATTCACAACGGGATCGACCCGGTGGATTTTTTCTACCTGAGCCGGGAGACGGCGAACCTCTTCCGGGAGTTGAAATTCACCGAACGGGACCTGGTGGTGGTGCAGCCGTCCCGGATCACCCCCCGGAAGAACCTGGAACTTTCCCTTGAGATCATCCACGGCATCAAGTCGCTGGGATGCAAGGTCCTGTTTATCCTGACCGGGGCCTACGATCACCACGAGGGGAGGGCGGTGGCCTATTACCAACGCCTGAGGGAAAAAATCTCGGAACTCGGCCTATCGGACAATGTGGCGATCCTCGCCGAGTATGTCTTCAGGGACGGCAGACGCCTTGTCCCCAGCCAGACCTTCATCCGCGACCTCTACCTCATGGCGGACCTCCTCCTCATGACCAGCCGGGACGAGGGATTCGGCCTGCCCCTTCTCGAGGCTGGGATGATCAAGCTGCCCATCGCCTGCACGCGCATCAAGCCGTTCCAGGAGGTGGGCAAGGATGTCTGCTTTTTCCGGGTGGACGATCCGCCCCTGTTCGTTGCGGGCCGCATCATGGAATACCTCTCCCGGACCACCACCCACGAGATGTACCGGCGGGTCATGCGGCAGTTTACCTGGGATACCCTCTACAAGCGGGAAATCCTTCCGTTTCTGGACGAGTTGACGGAGAAATCCCCGGCCGTTTCTTGACACGCCAGGCGGCCTTTGATACATCAAGATCATGGAAACACGCAAGTTTTTATGGGCTCCCTGGCGGATGGCCTATATCAATTCCGATGCGGAAGACGGTTGCATTTTCTGTAACCGGTTGAACAGCCCCCTTGAAAGGGACAAGGAAAACCTCATCCTGCTTCGCCGGGAACTGGGGTTCGTGATGATGAACAAGTTTCCCTACAACAGCGGCCATCTCCTCGTCATTCCCAACCGTCACGTGCCCGATTTGCGGGACCTGGACGACAAGGAGCTCCTGGCCCTCCAGCGGATGCTGAGCCTCTGCCTGGAGATCATGGAGGGGCTATACCATCCCGACGGTTTCAACATCGGGATGAACCTGGGCCGCGCGTCGGGGGCGGGGATCGAGGAGCATCTTCACTACCACATTGTTCCCAGGTGGAACGGGGATACCAATTTCATGACGGTGCTGGCGGATGTCCGGGTGGTGCCTCAGCATCTTCAAACCACTTACGACCAATTGAAGGAAGCCTTTGAGGCGAAAGGATTCGCATGAAACTCATCAAGACCCTGATCGTTGCCGTCTTTTTCATCGTGGCCATCACCTTTGCCCTCCAAAACCAGCAGGCCGTGACGCTGACCTACTACGGGCTCATCCCCCCGTTTTCCGTGCCGGTTTTCCTCCTCGTCTTCTTCTCCGTGCTCCTGGGAATCCTCATCGCGGGGTTCGGAGATATCTACGTCCGTTACTCCCTGCGTCTCCGGGCCCGGAGGTGCGAAAAAAAGTTGAAGACCTGCGAAAAAGAGCTGGAAGAGCTGAAACAAACTCGGGCGGCGGAGACCCCCGCCCTTCCGGAAACGACGGGAGAGACGCCTCAAAAGACGGAAGGCGAAGCCGGGGCGGCGGACGCCGCGTCCTGAAAAGGCGGTGGATCCGGCGCGTTCCCTTGTTACGCCCCGCAGGCTCGTCCAGGCCTTTGCCGACCGCCACGGCATCGACGCGGCGCGGCTCGGACTTCCCGCGACGGCGGTTCTCGTCCCTGTCTATCCGCTTTTCAGAAAGCTGGCCCATGTCTTGAAGGCGACACCCCTGGACACGTGGGCGTGGAAGCGCCCGCCCCTTTACGTGTTTGACCTTGATAACGGTGAGAAAGGGGTGTTGGCCTGCTGCCCAGTGGGGGCGCCCAACGCGGTCATTGCCCTGGAGGAACTTGCCGCTTTCGGGGTTCGGATCCTCTACTTCCTCGGGTTCGCCGGGGGAATCGACGGGAAGGTCGCGCCGGGTTCGCTTGTCCTACCGCCCTACGCCCACGTGGGAGAGGGGACGACGCGCTACTACAGGGATGCCCCCCTGACGTTTCCCGACCGAGGGATGCACGAGCGGGTGAAACGGGGACTCGAGAGGACGGCGGGGGAACCGCCTATGGGCTGTCCCGCCTGGACCACGGACGCCCTCTACAGGGAATGGCGGGACGAGGTGGCCGCGCTGGCCCGGGCGGGGGTCTGCTGCGTGGACATGGAAACCTCGGCCGTGTTCGGCGCGGCCGATGTCCTATCCGTGCGGGCTGTCGCCCTGCTGTGGGTGTCGGATATCTTGACACTGGAGGGATGGACCCCACATTTCCACGAGGACGCCCTGAAAGAGGGGGTGAACCGTTACGCGGAGGCCTTTGCCGTCTTTCTCAAAAACCGGGAAACGGGGTAAATCCCATGGGTGAAGAGGTCGAAATCAAGCTTCTCTGCGGCAATGAAGAAATTCTCGAGGAGCTTTTTCGCTGTCCCGAGATCGCTCCGTTTCTGGTGTCGCCGCCACGAGAGATTGCGCTGCGGGCCTTCTACCTCGATACCCCGGACCTGCGCCTCGTCGGTGAGAGAATTGCCTATCGTATCCGGGAAGAAGGGGCCCAGTGGGTTGCGACGGTCAAGACGGGAAAGGTGAAGACCCCTGAAGGCCTCTATGTCCGGGGTGAGTGGGAAAGGGAGGTTCCCGGACCCGATGCCGACCCCGCGGTTTTCAGGGAAACGGAGATCGGCGACCGACTGATGTCTCTCGTGAAGGATAAACCACTAGTGGTTTTGTTCGAGATCCGCGTGACGCGCGCCCTCGGCCTCCTGCGGTTTCCGGACGGGAGTGAAATAGAGCTGGCGGCGGATCGGGGAGAGATTCAATGCCATCACCTGCGCGCGCCGATCCTGGAGGTGGAGCTGGAGTTGAAGAAGGGAAGCCGCGCGCGTCTGACCGCCCTCTCTAATAAACTCCAGTCGATTTTTCCCCTCACTCCGGGAACCGGCAGCAAATACGCCCGGGGGCTCGCGCTCTTCAGGCGGGCGGGGCGCGGGGGATTCCCCGCCGGAGCGTTTTTCGCCTCCATAAACGGCTAAGTCAGCCATTTTTTAAATAGAAACAAGGGGGTTGAACCGCCGGGCCCCGAATTTGCTTATTGACATCGGGCGGCAATGTGTCTATATTGACTTGTGAAATAATAAGGCAGTTTGCGAGGGTGGCGGAATTGGTAGACGCACTGGACTTAGGATCCAGCGGCTTTGCCGTAGGGGTTCGAGTCCCCTCTCTCGCACCATGAGAAAGGACGGAAATGACTGATATGGATGTAAAGATTGAAGAGGTAGGCCCGGTCGAGAGGGAGTTGTCGTTTGTCGTGCCCGCGGATGAGGTGGACCGGACCCTGTCGAAGATCTACCGGGACCTGCGAAAAGAGGCAAAGATCAAGGGCTTTCGGAAGGGCAAGGCCCCGGAGAGTGTCATCAAGGCGCGTTTCAAGGATTACGCGGCCCGCGAGGCGGAAAACAAGCTTGTTTCCGAGTATTACAAGCAGGCGTTGATGAAACACGAAATCCCCGTGATTTCGAGCCCGGAGATTCACCTGGACGGACTTGAAGAGGGGAAGGATTTTCATTTCAAGGCGACGGTGGAGGTGGTTCCCGAATTGCCCGAGATGTCGGGCTACGAAGAAATCCCCGTCAAGGCCCGAAAGATCGAGGTTCTCGATGTTGACGTGGACAACGCCATCGTGCGGATGCGGGAGTTGCAGGGGAAACTGGTGACGGCGGAAGAGGGTTACGAAGCCGGCGCAGGGGATTATCTCCTCATGGATTACGAAAGCGAGGTGGAGGGGGAGTCTCTCGACGAAAAGAAGACGGATACACTTCACAAGCTGGGCGGTCCCGATACCCTGCCCGAATTCGACCAGGCCCTGATGGGCGTCAAGGCGGGACAGACCCGGACGTTTAAGGTGACCTTCCCGGAGGATTATCCCAACAAGGACGTGGCGGGGAAAGAGGCGGCCTACACGGTGACCGTTAAGGAGATAAAACGCCTCGAACTTCCCGAGATTGACGACGAGTTCGCCAAAGGCTACGGCGACTTTGAGAACCTGGAGGCCTTCAGGGCCTTCGTGAAGGAACAGTTGGAGAAGGAGCGGGAAGACATCAACAGGCAGTGGATGGAGGAGCAGATCCTCACGTTCCTGCTGAAGCGATTCGAGTTTGAGGTTCCCAAGTCCTGGATCAAGAAGCAGGCCGAGTTTCTGCTCAACAAATTCAAGGATGACCAGAAGCGCCAAGGCCTTCAGGTGGAGGACGTGCCGTTGGCCAAGCATTCCCAGCGGAAGGTCTTTGAAGACCTGGCGGAGCGCCAAGTCAAGTCGATGCTCGTTCTGGACGAGATTGCCAAGAAGGAGGAGATCACCGTGGAGGACGCGGATCTGGACGCCCACTTCCAGGGAATCTCGAAGAACACGGGGCTTCCGGCGGAGCAGATCCGCCAGTACTACATGTCCAAGCAGGAGGCGTTGAACTCCCTCAAGGATGAACTCCTTCGGAACAAGACCCTCGCCTTTCTTCGCGAGCGCGCCGTGGTGGAATGGGTTGACAACGCGGAAAAGGACGCGGATGAACCGGTGGACAGCGAGACGGCCGGCGCGGATCCCGAAGAGAAAGGAAAGATCATACAGCCATGAGCATTCCCATACCCTTTGTGGTGGAACAGGACGGGCGCAGCGAACGCGCCTACGACATCTATTCGCGGCTCTTGAAGGAGCGAATCGTCTTTCTGGGCGCGCCCATCGACGACACGGTGGCGAACCTGATCATCGCCCAGCTTTTGTTCCTGGAAGCGGAGAACCCGGACAAGGATATTCATCTCTACATCAACTCGCCGGGAGGCGTGGTTACCTCGGGGCTGGCCATCTACGACACCATGCAGTTCATCAAGCCCGATATCACGACCCTTTGCCTGGGACAGGCGGCCAGCATGGCTGCCATCCTCCTGGCGGCGGGAACCAGGGGAAAACGGTTTACCCTCCCCCATTCGAGGGTTCTCCTTCACCAGCCCCTCGGGGGGTTCCAGGGGCAGGCGACGGATATCGATATTCACGCCCGGGAGATCCTGGCCCTCAGGGAGCGCTTGAATGACATCCTTTCGAGGCATACGGGCCAACCGGTGGAAAAGATACGCGTCGACACGGACCGTGATTACTTCATGGGCGGAGATGAGGCCTGTGAATACGGCATAGTCGACGAGGTGATAGAAAAACGGAAAAACAGCAAGGAAGATTAAAGCGAGGAAACCAACTATGAGTACGGAAGACACCAATAAACCCGAAATCCTGCGCTGTTCCTTTTGCGGAAAGACACAGGACGAGGTTAAAAAACTCATCGCGGGCCCGGGTGTTTACATCTGTGACGAGTGCATCCGTCTCTGCGACGAGATCATTGCGGAGGACGACAAGGAGAGCCTGGGTGACCTGGCGGAGGCGCCCAAGCCAGAGGAGATAAAGAAGGCGTTGGACGAATACGTCATCGGGCAGGAACGCGCCAAGCGGATTCTCTCCGTGGCGGTTTATAATCACTACAAGCGGATAAACTCCAATCTCAAGTCCGACGATGTGGAACTGCAGAAAAGCAACATCCTCCTCATCGGGCCCACGGGATCGGGCAAGACCCTCCTGGCGCAGACGCTGGCGAGAATCCTG
>JALSPC010000126.1 GCA_026986155.1 bacterium | reverse complement strand
CGCCGTCATGGACAGGGGGCGCATCCTCCGGGCGGGGAGTTTTTCCGAGGTCTTCATCGCCCCGGACCATCCCCTGGTGTCCGAATTTATGGGTTCCCACACGATTCTCGACTGCGTTTCCAGCCGTTCCATCGGCAACGGCCTGGCGCGGGTGGAAACGGGCAGGCTTTCCCTCCTCGTCCCGGATGAGAAGAAGAAAATCCGCAAGGTGGCCATCGCCTCCAGGCACGTTTACCTCTCCCTCGAAAAACCGCCCGGGCCCGACGTCAACCGTTTCACGGGAATCGTGGAGGAGGCCAGGGACGACGGTGTCCTGAAACGCCTGACCGTAAACGTGTCGGGAGCGCGGATCCAGGCGGAGGTGCGCCGGGGGGAAGGGGCTCTGTACCGGCTGGAGCCGGGCGCGCGCGTTTACGTCATCCTGCGGCTGCGGCACTTGAAGGTCCTGTGAAACAAATACCTTTCACTCCCCGAATACTTGGTTTTAACGAATGAGAGAGGAACCATATTTTCGATCTTCAACTCCCTCACGGTCTCTGGATCCGGTGAAATTGTTGTGGAAAGCTGCTTCAAGGAATAAGCGCCACAAATTCATTATCCAATATCTTCGTTATGGGGGAAGGGCAAGAAACATTGTTACCGATGCCCCCCGTCTATCGTGATGTCCACGTTCAACGTGGCGCCGATGTCCGAGAGCCCCTCATCGATTTTCTCTAATCCGAGGTTTTTGGGGACCTCGATGTCGAGCCGGATGGTGTAGAGGGCCGCGCCCGTCTGGGGGGACGGGAGACTCTTGGACTCGAAGTGGGTGATGTTGATTTCGTTGTCGGCCAGGAAGCGACTTATCTTGTAGACGATACCCGCCTGGTCGAGGCCCTCCACGTGGAGGGTGTAAGGCGTGACGTCCTTCCTCGGGGAGCCGCCGCTCCGGCTGATGGGGCGGACGAAGGCGGAGATGCCCCGTTCCATCTCGAGTCGCCGGCATTCCCGTTCAAGGCAGTTGAGGAGGGGCTCCGCCCCGGAGCCGGCGTCCTCCCCTTCCACGAGGAAGATCATGGCGAATTCGTCCGACAGGTTTGTCATGGTGGAGTCCTCGAGGCTGCACCCGTTTTCGTAGATGACCCGGGCCACCTCCGCCACGAATCCGAGGCGGTCCTTTCCGAAGGCCGTCATGATGAATCTCTTTCGCATGGGATATCTCCTCCCTGTAACGATTCCGGTTTTATCCGTCTATCATTTCCTTCGCGTGGTAGGAGCTGCGCACGAAGGGGCCGCTGTAAACGGCGGTGAAACCGATTTCGAGGGCGCGCGCCTTCCATGCCTCGAATTCCTCCGGCGGCACGTAACGGGCCACGGGAAGGTGCTCCTTGGAGGGCCGGAGGTACTGCCCGAGCGTCAACAGCCGGCACCCCGTGGCATGGATGTCCCGGAGGGTCTCCTCGATTTCGGAGGCCGTTTCCCCGAGCCCAAGCATGAGCCCCGACTTGACGGGGATGCGGGGATGGCTCCGCGCGGCCCGTTCGAGCAGGATAAGGGAGCGGCGGTAGTCGGCCTGGGGACGGACCCGGGGATAGAGCCGGGGTACGGTTTCCACGTTGTGGTTCAGCACGTGGGGCCGGGCGTCGAGCACCGTCGCGAGCGCCTTGGCGTCCCCCCCGAAATCGGGGATGAGCACCTCCACCCGGGCGCGGGGCAGGCGCCTTCGGACGGTCCGGATGGTCTCCGCGAAGAGACTCGCCCCACCGTCGGAAAGGTCGTCCCGCGTGACGGAGGTGACGACGACATAATCGAGGCGGAGGTGTTCCGCGGCCCTCGCCACGCGCTCGGGCTCCCGGGGGTCAGGGGGCGCGATGGGGCCGTGCCCGATGGCGCAGAAGCGGCAGTCGCGGGTGCACCGATCTCCCAGGATGAGAAAGGTCGCCGTGTGCCTGGAGAAACATTCCCAGATGTTGGGACACCGGGCCTCCTGGCAGACGGTATGAAGGAGGTTCCTGGAGAGCATCTCCCGGACGTTTTCATAGTCGGGTCCCCGGGGGAGGCGTTTCTTCAGCCACGCCGGTTTCCTCGCGGGATTCGTCGCTTCCCCGATTTTCAAGGCTTCAGGCGCGTTCATGGCCGGATGGCTATCTCTCCAAGCGAACTCATGGGGTTGACGGCAATACCGCGCCCCTCGAAGAGGTCCTTCAGGTGACCGGAAAGGGCGCTTTTGACGTCCTCAATTTTTATATCACGGCCCCTTTCCTCCTTCAAGGAGGTCATGGAGATCCCCGTGAGCCCGCAGGGATGGATCCAGGTAAAAGGCTCGAGGGAAAGATTCGCGTTGAGGGCCAACCCGTGGTAGGCGATTCCGTGCCGGACGGCGATGCCGATGCTGCCCAGTTTGCGGTTGCCGACCCAGACCCCCGGGTTGAGCGGGTTCCGCCCGGCGGGGACATCGAAATCGCGGGCGACGCGGATCATGGCCTCTTCCAGGCGGGAGATGTAATCGGGAATCCGCATGCGGGCGGCGCGCAGGTCGAAGATGAGGTAGGCGACCACCTGTCCGGGGCCGTGGTAGGTGATGTCTCCGCCGCGTTCGGCCTGAACCACCTGGATTCCCCGTTCCGTCAGGAACGTCTCTGAAACCTTGAGGTGCTCGCGCGTGGCGTTGCGTCCCAGGGTAAAGACGGGGGCGTGTTCCAGGACGAGGGCCACGTCCGAAGACAAGGTTCCCTCACGGCGCGCGGCGATCAGCCGGTGCTGCGCGCGGAGGAGGGAAATGTATCGCCGGGTTCCCTCCAGGTTGACAATTCTCAGGTCGGGCACGGTATCTCCTCCAGGGCCGCCGGGGCGTTATCCCGCCAGGTGCGGGTGGCGGGCCGCCAGGGTCTCGTCCAGCCGCCTCACCTTGGGCTTGGTGGGTGCCTCGCGCAGGGTATCCGGGGACTGCGCCGCCTCTGTCGCGATGGCCCGGCAGGCCGCGATGAAGGAATCGAGCGTTTCCTTCGATTCCGTCTCCGTCGGCTCTATCATGATGGCGCCGTGGACGACAAGGGGGAAGTAGATGGTGGGGGGATGGAAGCCGTAGTCGATGAGGCGCTTGGCCATATCCAGGGTCGTGACCTTGTGGGCCTCCTGGTTTTTGTCCGTGAAGACGCACTCGTGCATGCAGGGCCGGTCGTATGGGAGATGGAAGGTGTCCTTGAGCCGTTCCTTGACGTAGTTGGCGTTCAATACGGCAAGCTGGCTGACCCTTTTGAGGTCTTTCCCCAGGCTGAGGATGTAGCAGTAGGCCTTGATGAGCACGCCCACGTTGCCGTAGAAGGCGTGAACCTTCCCGATGGACTTGGGGAAGTCGTAGGAGAGGGCGTAGGCGTCGCCTTCCCTGACCACCCTCGGGACGGGCAGGAAGGGCGCCAGGGCCTCCGTGACGCAGACCGGCCCCGCGCCGGGTCCGCCGCCCCCGTGGGGGGTGGAGAAGGTCTTGTGAAGGTTCAGGTGCATGACATCCACCCCGATCGCTCCCATGCTGACGATGCCCATCATGGCGTTCATGTTGGCGCCGTCCACGTAGACCAGCCCGCCCTTGTCATGGACAATCTTGGCGATGGCCCGGATATTTTCCTCGAACAGTCCCAGGGTGTTGGGGTTGGTGATCATAATGCCCGCCGTGTCCTCGTCCATGACCGCCGCGATGGTTTCCTGCGCGAGGACCCCCCGCGCGCTTGAAGAGACGGGAACGGGGGTGAAACCGCACAAGGCGCTGCTGGCCGGGTTGGTTCCGTGGGCCGTGTCGGGGATGAGGATCTTGTGCCGGGGCTTTCCGCGGTCGTTGTGATAGGCGCGGACCACCATCATCCCCGTGAGTTCCCCGTGCGCCCCGGCCGCCGGCTGAAGGGTGACGGCGGGAAGGCCCGTGATCTCGGCCAGGCAGGTCTCCAGTTCGTGCATGAGAGCGAGGATCCCCTGGGCCATGGACGCGGGCAGCATGGGGTGGGCGTTGACGAATCCCGGAAGGGCGGCCTGACGCTCGTGGGTCTTGGGATTGTATTTCATGGTGCAGGAGCCCAGGGGATACATCCCCGTATCCACCCCGTAGTTCCACTGGGACAGCCGCGTGTAGTGGCGCACTACGTCCACCTCGCTCAGATCGGGGAAATCGGGGCCTTCCCCCGTGAGGGAGGCGTCCAGCGGGGCCTCCGGGACATCCCGCCGGGGCATGGAAAAGCCGATCCTTCCCGCGACCCCTTTCTCCCACAGGAGGGGCTCGTTCATAACCAGTCCGGTGGTTCCGATGACTTCCTTCATGATGCAATCTCCTTGATGAGGGCGTCCATGTCTTCCTTGCTCACCGTCTCCGTGGCGCAGAAGAGGGCGTGATCCCGCAGTTCCGGGAAATACGTCTCGAGGGGGAGCCCCGCCACGATGTTCTTTTCCAGGAGACGGGCGTGTTTCTCTCCGAAGCCCGGGGGCAGTTTTGCCACGAACTCGTTGAAGGTTGGCGCGGCAAAGGGAATCTCGGCGCCGGCCGCCTTCAAGCCCGCCTTGAGGTATTCCGCCTTGTCGTGGTTGAGCCGCGCCAGTTCCCGGATGCCGGTCCTCCCCAGGCAGGCCATGTACATGGCCGAGGCGAGGGCGCAGAGTCCCTCGTTGGAACAGATGTTGGAGGTGGCCCGTTCCCGGCGGATGTGCTGTTCCCGGGTGGCGAGGGTTAGAACGAATCCCCGTTTCCCGTCCTTGTCCACGGTCTGTCCCACCAGCCGTCCCGGCATGCTCCGGACATACTTGTTCCGGGAGGCGAACATGCCGAGCCCGGGACCCCCGAAGGACTGGGGAAGCCCAAGGCTCTGGCCCTCCCCGCAGACGATATCGGCGCCGAACTCGCCCGGCGGCGTCAGCAGGCCGTAGGCGAGGGGCTCGGTGAAGGTGACGATGAACAGGGTCTTGGGGTCGGCATGCGCCGTCTCCCCGGCGGCCGCCAGGTTTTCGATGCAGCCGTAGAAGTTGGGGGACTGGACGGCGACGGCGGCCAGCTCCGAAAGGTCTCCCGTTGCGGAGAGATCGGTGGTGCCGTCCGCCAGGGCGGGGAGGTAGAGGATCTCGTGCCCGGACGCCAGCAGGTAGGTTTCGACGACCCGCCGGTAGTGGGGGTGGATGAGCCGGGAGACGGCGACCTTCTTCCGCCGGGTCACGCGGATGGCCATCAGCAGGGCCTCCGCCAGGGACGTTGCCCCGTCGTACATGGAGGCGTTGGCCACCTCCATGCCCAAAAGGCGCGTGACCAGGGTCTGGTACTCGTAGATGGCCTGCAGGGTTCCCTGGCTTATCTCCGGCTGGTAGGGGGTGTAGGCGGTGTAGAACTCGCTCCGGAGGAGGAGCTGCCGGACGGCCTCGGGGATGTGGTGGGGATAGCTTCCCGCCCCCAGGAAGGTCTTGACCTGGGGAGGGACGCGCATCTGGGCGCTCAGGGCGTCCATGCGGTCGTTGAGCTCCCATTCCGTCAGGGGGCCCGGAAGAACCAGATCGCGGGTCCTCCGGCAGTCCTTCGGGATGGTCGAGAAGAGGTCGTCCAGGTCCTTCGCCCCGACAACGCGAAGCATCTCGTCGATTTCTTCCCCGGTATGCGGGAGGTATCTCATGGGTTCATCCCTCCAATTGCCTGAGGTAGGCGTCCCTGTCCAGCAGGGCATCCATCTCAGAAAGGTCGTCGGGCTTGACCTCGATCATCCAGCCCTTGCCGTAGGGGTCCGTGTTGACGTATTCGGGATGGTCCACCAACTCCTCGTTGACGGTGACGACCTCGCCTCCCACCGGCATGTAGAGCTCGGAAACCGTTTTGACCGATTCCACGGTGCCGAACTCGTCTCCCTTGCCGAAGGTGCTTCCCGCCTCCGGCAGCTCCACAAAGACGATATCGCCCAACTGGTCCTGGGCGTAGTCGGAGATGCCCACGCGGACGGTCTCTCCCTCCCGGCGGGCCCACTCGTGGTCCTCGGTGAATCGAACATCGTCCGGCAAAATCAGCTCGTTGAGTTCCTTCATCATCCTTCTCCTTTTTTGTTTTGTTGTTCGCGGGTTCGAGGGGATGGAATTATTACAGCATGGACTGAATCGGCACGCGCGCCGTCCGGTCCGGCCGGATATCGTAAGTGATGGCGACGGTGATGGCGCGCCGCCCCTCGCGCAGTTCAATGGTTTCCCCCGTCTTGAGGGCCTTTGCGACCTTGACGAAGCCGCAGCTCAGCCCTCTCGGCGTGAATCCCTCGGGCTTGTCGGCACTGGCGATGCTGTAGACCTTGCCGCCCGCCTTCCCGATGCCCATGTCGGAGACACAGGTCAACACGGTGCCGAGGGGATTTCCCCCGGCGTCCAGGACGGCGGTTTCCTCTGTCACGGGAACCTTGCGAAGGTCGTTACCGATGAAGGGATAGGTGTAGTCCGCGTCCCGGGCGTTCAAGAGGGCCTCCCCGCCCACGAAATCCTTGGTGAAACCCGTCCGGTCATCGTTGTAGGGGAGGGCGAAGTCCCACGGGTTTCGGAGGAAGGGCCAGGGGCCGATATCCTGGTGGGAAAGGGGGAGAACGGCCCCGGCCCGGAGGGAGTCCCGTGCGGCCAATCCGCAGGGGGTTATCCCCTCGTCAGCGCCCGCGTCGAGGAGCATCTCCCAGACCTCGGGCGCGCGGGAGGGTTCAAAGAATATCTCGAAGCCGAATTCCCCGGTATAGCCGGTCCGGGACAAGAGGACGGGCAGGCCGTTTTTCAGGCGAACTGTTCCCGTTGCGGCCGGGGAATCCTCGAAATGGCCCTTGAAACTAAAGTAACGCATCCCCTTAAAGATCGTATCAGGGTCTAGCAGGACCTTCTTGAGGATGCGCGCGGAGGCGGGTCCCTGGAGGTCGATCTTGCCAACCTGGTCCGTGAGGTCGCGGATTTCCACGGACAGTTTCCCCGCGTGTTCCGACAGGTGGCGGGCGATGACGCCGCCCATCCCCGCGTTCACCACGCAGAGGTAGCGCCTTTCGTCCACCTGGTCGACGATGGCGTCGTCCACGACCCCGCCTGACGCGTTCAGGAAGACCCCGTAGACGCAGAGTCCCGGGACGAGGGGTTTGCCCAGGGCGCCGACGCACCGGGTGAGGTCCCTCGAGAAACACCTCTGGAGAAGGGCGAAGGCGTCGCCGCCCTCGACGGCCACCACGGCCATGTGGCTGGTGTCGAACATGCCCGCCTTCGTGAGGACGGACAGATGTTCGTCCCGCGCCGAACCATACCAGAGGGGCATCTCGTAGCCGCCGAATTCCGCCATGTTGGCGCCGTTGTTTCTATGCCATGCGTGCAAGGGGGTTTTCTTCATGTTCAGGAACCTCATTGTTTTGTGCGTTTCTTTTCGGATTTACTAACCTTTTTTGACGAAAATGTCAAGTTTAAAAATAAATCCGGTTTATTTGCTAAATTCATATTGACATAATTGAAGAAATATGCAATATAATCTCACGTCTCGTTGAGAGATTTACCTGAATGTTTTGGCAAAAGGAGGCGCGTGGCGGCAAGACTTGTCATTCTCGGAGGAGGCCCCGGCGGATACGTGGCCGCGATTCGGGCGGCTGGCCTGGGGGCGGCTGTAACCCTCGTTGAACGCGCGAGGTTAGGCGGCACATGCCTGAACCGGGGATGTATCCCCTCAAAAATCATGAAAACGGCGGCGGAACACCTGGAAGCTGTCCGTAATGCCGGGTCTTTTGGCCTCGTTGTCGAGGGGGAGGCTCGTCTCGACCCCGCGGCCCTGCAGGAACGCAAGGAACGGATCCTCGAGTCCCAGCGGCGGGGGATCGCGGGGCTCTTGAAGAAAAACAAGGTCCGCCTCGTTCAGGGAGAAGCCCGCATTGAAGAAGGCAGGGTGCTCGTCGTTCGGAGCCCGGAGGGAGAGGAGACCCTTTCCTGGGACCGCCTGATTATCGCCACGGGGTCGCGGCCCCTTCAAATTTCCGCGTTTCCCTTCGACGGGCGGCGGATCCTTTCCAGTGACGACGCCCTCTCTCTTAAGGAGATTCCCCGGTCGCTCGTCATCGTGGGCGGGGGAGTCATCGGCTGCGAATTCGCCTGTATCTTTTCGTCCTTCGGAACGGCGGTGACGGTGGTGGAAGCCCTGGCGCGTCCCCTGCCGCTGCCCTCCGTGGATGAGGATTCTTCCAAGATCCTGCTTCGTGAGATGAAGAAGCGGAAGATACGGTTTATCGCCCGCCGGGTGGTGGCACGGGTGGAAGAGGCGGACGGCGGGCTTGCCGTTCAACTGGGACCGTCACCCTTCGTGCCGGACGCGGGCAAAGCCCCCGCCGATTCGGTCCTGACAGCGGAGAAGCTCCTTGTCTGCGTGGGGAGAGTTCCCAACACGAAAGGACTCGGGCTTGCCGCCCTCGGGGTGGAGACGGACGGAAAGGGCTGGATCCGTGTGAACGACCGGATGGAGTCCAGCGCGGCGGGCGTCTACGCCATCGGGGATGTCCTGGGCCCAGAAAGGGTCATGCTGGCCCACGTGGCCTCCCACGAAGGAATCGTGGCGGCTCAAAACGCCCTGGGCGGTTCGGAGGTGATGGATTACGGGGCCGTGCCGGGTGCCATCTTCACCACTCCCGAGGTGGCAGGGGTGGGATTGACGGAAAAACAGGCGAGTGAGGATGGATGGGAGGTTCGTTCCGATACCTTTCTCTTCCGGAACATCGGGAAATCCCAGGTCATCGGCGAGATCGCCGGCCAGGTCAAGATCGTCTCGGAAAGGGGCACCGGCCGTGTCCTGGGGGTTCACATGATCGGCCCCCGCGTGACCGACCTCATCACCGAGGGGGTCCTGGCCGTTCAAACGGAGTGTTCCGTTTCGGACATTGCCAGGTCGATTCACCCCCACCCCACCCTTTCGGAAGTGATGCAGGAGGCGGCCTACAAGGCGCTCGATCGGGGGATCCATGGGTAACACCCTTGACCGCGGGATTTTGGATGGAGAAACCCAACTTGACAAGTGGGCTTGGATAAGGATATGTTTTCTGCCTAATCAAAAACTTTTTTAAAGGAGGGTTTTTATGAAGAAGGGATTTTTGGCTGTAACGTTTGTGCTGGCCCTGCTGATGGTTGGGATCGGGTTTACCCATGCCCCCGCCGTCCAGGCGAAAACCATCTTCATCGGGATGAATATCCCCCTGACGGGCGACATCCCCAAGGTCGGCGAAAGTAGCAAATACGCGGGGCAGATGTGGCTGGAAGACCTCAACAAGGCCGGCGGGCTCAAGGTAGGAGGCAAGACCTACAAGGTGAAGCTGGTCATCGAGGACAACGAGTCCAAGGCGGATTCCGCTGTCTCTGTGGCCACCAAGCTGATTACCGAAGACGGTGTCCTGGCCATCGTGGGACCCCAGTCTTCCAAGCAGGCCGTTCCCGCCGGGGAAGTCTGCAACAACTATAAGTGCCCCATGATCAGCCCGTGGTCCACCAATCCCGCCACGACAAAGGATCGTCCCTACGTCTTCCGCGGGTGTTTCCTCGACTCTTTCCAGGGACCCGTGATGGCGAACTTCGTGACTCAGGAGTTCGGGTTCAAGAAGGCGGCGGTGCTCTACGACGTGGCCAGTGATTATCCCAAGGGCCTGGCCGAGTTCTTCAAGAAGGCCTGGGAAAAGCTCCATGGTGCCGGTTCCGTCGTGGCCTACGAGAGCTTCACCACGAAGGACACGGACTTCAGCTCCCAGCTGTCCAAGATCATCAAGTCGGGCGCGCAGTTCCTCTTTTTACCCCAGTATTATAACGAGGTTCCTTTGATTGTCCAGCAGGCCCACGCCCTTGGCTGGAAGAAACCCATCGTGGGTAGCGACAGCTGGGGATCTCCCGAGACTGTCAAGCTTTGCGGGAAGGACTGCTACGGCTGCTTCTTCTGCACGCACTATGCCGCGGCGGGCGCCAAGGGTGCCACCAAGGCCTTCATTGACCGCTACAAGGCGAAATACGGCTACGTGCCGGATGACGTGGCGGCCCTGACCTGGGATTCGCTCCACATCATCCAGAAGGCCATCGAGTCCTGTGGGAAACTGACCGGAAAGATCAAGGTCGACCGCAAGGCCGTTCGTGACGCCATGGCCAAGATCAAGAACTTCCAGGGAATCACCGGGAAGATGACCTTCACGGAGGAGGGCGACCCCATCAAGTGCGCCGTCATTGTCAAGATCAGCGACAAGGGCGAATACAGGTTCTATAAGTCTGTTTGCCCGTAAGGTTGTGCCTGTTTCTCCCCGGGGGGCGACCCCGGGGAGAGATTTCCCTGGCTTTTTTACGTCATCAAACTAAATAAAAGCGGGTTTTTGATCGTAGTGAACGAGGAGCGGAAGCAATGACATACTTTTTCCAGAATGTAATCAACGCCCTGCAATGGGGCAGTTTTTACGCCCTCATCGCCCTTGGATACGCCATGGTTTACAGTATCCTGATGCTCTTCAACTTCGCCCATGGCGATATCTTTATGGCCGGATCCTACATAGGGTTCGGCGTGGCCACCGGATTGCTCTACCTGGTCACCTCCGGGTTCTTTTCCCTGCCGCACTGGCTGATCCTGGTTTTGACCATCATCATATCCATGTTCCTCACTTCTTTCCTCGGCATCCTCGTGGAGCGGATCGGGTATCGGCCCTTGAGAAACGCGCCGAGGGCCTCGGCGGCGATTACCGGACTCATGATCGGCATCATCCTCGAAACGGGAAACCTGGCCCTTCTGGGTGCCCGGCGCCTGGGCTTCCCTTCCCTCATCATGACGAAAACCTACGAGATGGGTGGGGTCTTCGTGACCAACAAGAAGATCCTGGTGGTCCTCGTCTCTCTCGGGTTGATGCTGGCCCTGGACCAGTTCGTCCGCAAGACCAAGTGGGGCATGGCCATGCGGGCCATGTCGTACGACTTCGTGGTGGTGCCCTTGATGGGGGTTTCCATCGATGTCATCGCGCCGCTGACCTTTGCCATCGGTTCAGCCCTGGCCGCGGCTGGAGGCGTTCTCTACGGCATCGCGTATCCCGTCCTGGATCCCTACATGGGGATCCTCATCGGATGGAAGGCGTTCGTCGCCGCGATCCTCGGGGGGCGCGGGTCCATCATGGGGGCGGCCCTGGCGGGATTCCTGCTGGGATTCATTGAGATCTTCGTGACCATGATCTTTCCCTCGACCCTGCGGGATCTTATCGCCTTTTCCATCGTCCTCGTCATCCTGACGTTCAGGCCGTATGGATTTTTCGGAAAACCCTACAGCGCCAAATTACGGCTGTAGTGGGGTAAAGACATGTCCCGCGATCATGCGCATGGAAGTAGCAAGCCGAAAAAATTGAGAAACGAGGAATGGGAATGAAAGAAAGGAACGGCAAGCGGTTTTCGACGATCCGGAAATGGTTTTCCGGTATCCCCGCCCTTGGGTGGTTGCTGGGCGCCTTCGTGGCGGTCATCATCGAGTATTATTTTGGAGAATCCCTCGCGGACATGCTGGGCCTTGACCGGATCCCGGTGTTGTTTGGCGTGGTCATTATGTTGAAGAAACCGGCGGCGATTCCCGGGGCGTTCGCCTACGTCTTTATGATCTACGTTCTGCCGGTGACCATCATCGCGAGGATCACCTCAAAGGCGATGAACTGGCTGGCGGTTCTCCTCGAGAAGCTACCCCTCTGGATGTCCGCGATTCTCCACCTGATTTTGCTTTACTATATCCTCGACCTCTGGGCCGACATGAGCGACTATCGGCTGTTGCTCCTCAAGCTGTCCCTGATTGCCATCATGCTGACCCTGAGCCTCAATGTCATCAATGGCTACATGGGGGAATTCTCCTGTTCCCACCCGGGATTCATGGCCTTGGGGGCCTACACGGCCTCCATCTTCACGGTGGGGCTCTTCATGAACGACCGCATCCTCGGGCACGCCCTCATTTCAACCATTCCCTCGTGGATGGGCCAGATTGTTTTCCCCCTTGGATTAATTCTTGGGGGTGCCATTGCCGCAATCGGGGCCCTTGTCGTGGCGATCCCCTCGTTTCGTACCCGGGGCGATTACCTGGCGATTATCTCCCTCGCCTTCATGTTCATCGTCAAGAGCGGATTTGAGAACCTGGAAGTCTTCGGCGGTCCCCGCGGTCTGGGAGGGCAGCCGGACTGGGCGACCCTGCCGGCCGTCTTTATCTGGGCGGTCCTGTGTGTCTGGACCATCAATAATTTTGTCGAATCCACCATGGGAAAGGCGTTGAACGCGGTCAGGGATGAAGAGGCCGCGGCGGAGGCCATGACGGTCAACACTCGAAAGACCAAGATGATCGCCTTTATGTTCGGTGCCTTCTGGGCGGGAATCGCCGGCGGCTTGTTCGCCCACGTCCTGCGCTACGTGAATCCCGGGACCTTCGGCCTGAAAAAACTGGCGGAAGTCCTGGCTATGGTCTATTTCGGAGGGTTGAATTCCGTGATTGGCTCCATTGTCGGGGCTGTGGGATTCAATCTCTTGAGCGAGATGTTGCGGCCCCTGGAGATCTTTAAGTGGATTATCATCCCGGTCCTGCTCATTCTTGTCATGATCTTCCGCCCGACGGGACTGATTGCCTTCAAGCACTTCGACATACGGGAGATCTTGAAGCCGAAACTGAAAATGAAGGAAAGGGTGTAAGACGATGCCGTTGCTTCAGGTTAAGAACATGACCCATTTTTTCTCCGGTTTGCGGGCGGTCCACAACTACAACCTGGTTATAGAGCCGGGGGAGATTCATGGATTGATCGGGCCGAACGGGGCGGGAAAAACGACCATCTTCAACCTCATTACGGGCGTTTACACTCCGACGGAAGGGGAGATCCTCCTGGAGGGCAAGAGCATCGTTGGGCTCCAGCCCCACGAGATCGCCTCCCGGGGCCTGGGGCGCACCTTCCAGAACATGAGGCTCTGGCGGCACATGACGGTGCTGGAACACGTCAAGATGGCCCACTATTCGAAACTGACCTATGGGTTGGTCGGTGCCTTCTTCGGCACGGCGAAACGCTACCGGGAGGAGGGGGAGATCGAGGAACATTCCATGGAGCTCCTGGAGCTGCTGGGCGTGGCCCAGTTCGCCGACCAGAACGTCCTTAATCTTCCCTACGGGGTCCAGCGGAAGGTGGAGATGGCCAGGGCGCTGGCCGTCAAGCCGAAGATCCTCTTTCTGGACGAACCGACCGTGGGGATGACCCCGGAGGAGCTGGTGGGGATGATGGAGGTCTTCCGGACCATCCACAAGGAATTCGGCCCGGCCATTTTCCTCATTGAGCACCGGATGAAAGTGGTCATGGAACTCTGCGAGCAGATCCAGACCCTGAATTTCGGGGAGGTCATCGCGGAAGGAACCCCGGAGCAGATTCAGCGAAACCCAAAGGTCATCGAGGCCTACCTTGGAAAGGAGGAGGTGGAATAATGCTGCTGGAGGTGAAGAATCTTCGGGTTTCATACGGGAATATCAAGGCCCTCCACGGCATAGACTTCCAGGTGGATGAGGGGGAAATCGTCTGCATCATCGGGGCCAACGGGGCGGGGAAGAGCACCACCCTCCGCGCCATTTCCCGGATGGTGGAGGTGGAAGAGGGAACCCAGATGACCTTCATGGGCAAGGATATGCTCAAATACAAGCCCGAAAAGGTGGTCAGCGAACTGGGGATTTCTCACGTCCCCGAGGGTCGGCGGCTCTTCGGAAACCTCACCGTCATGGAAAACCTCAAGCTCGCCACCTTCGCCCGGAAGGATACCGACCAGATAAAAAAGGACATGAAACGCATGTTCTCCATCTTCCCGCGCCTGGAGGAACGCAAGAACCAGGAGGCTGGAACCTTGAGCGGCGGCGAGCAGCAGATGCTGGCCGTGGCGCGCGCCTACATGAGCGCCAAGAAGGTCATGCTCCTGGACGAACCCTCCATGGGGCTGGCGCCGAAGCTGATGTTGAGCATGTTTGATTCCCTGGCCGAGATCAGCCGGGAGGGAACCACCATCCTCCTCGTGGAGCAGAACGCCCGCCTGGCCCTGAAGTTTGCGCAGAGGGGTTACGTTCTCGAGACGGGAAACCTGGTCATCCAAGGGAAATCGAAGGACCTCCTCAATGACCCGGAGGTCAAAAAGGCCTACCTGGGGGGATGAGGGCGCGGGTCCGCCGTTTTTGAAAAGTAAATAACCTTATATTCTTTCCATTACAGAAGGTAAGGGACCATGTGGTTGTAACCCTTGTAGACCACGAAGGTCTCCACCGACTGGACCTCCGTGATCTTCGAAACCTCTTCCGAGATGAAGTCGAGGAGGCGAAATTCCTCGTTGAACAAGACGGTGACGATGATGTCGAACCGCCCCGTGACCACGCAAGCGGAGATCACCCCCTTCAGCTTGCTGAATTCCTCCGCCTTGCTGATGAGGTTCATGGTGCTCAGTTTCACGCCGATGATGGCCGTCCGGTGATCGGGGATCGCCTCCGGGTTGACGAGTCCCGTGATATCCAGGACCCCCTCGGCGATGAGGTGATTGACGCGGCCGCGCACCGTGTTTTCCGAGACCCCGAGGGCCTTGGCAATCTGCCGGAACGACTTCCGTCCGTCCCGCAGGTGGCGAATGATGGCGAGGTTTGTGTCATCCATCTTCACGGTTGAGACTCCTTGAGATATTTATCCAAAACTATGAGACTTTACGGTTCCTGTCAATACGTTCACGCGGATCCCGGTATCGCCGTCGGTGAGGCTTTCCCGTCCAGGTAGACCCTCGGCAGGCGGGTGGACATGCGCGTGACGATCTCGTAGTTGATGGTCTCCGCCTTTTCGGCAATGTCATCGGCGGTGATTTCTTCCTCTCCCTGCCTGCCCAGGAAGATTAATTCGTCTCCCATGACGGGGCTTTCGGGCAAGTCGGTCAGATCCACCATGAACTGGTCCATGCAGACCCGCCCCACGATGGGACAGCGCCGGCCGTGCACGAGAACCTCCCCGCGGTTGGACAAAAGGCGGGGGATCCCGTCGGCGTAGCCCATGGGGACGGTCCCGATTACGGAGGGCCGGGGCGTGGTGAAGGTGCACCCGTAGCTGAGGGGGGTGCCTTCCGGCACCTCCTTCACGTAGGAAAGCCGCGCCCTGACCGACATGAGGGGCCTCAGACCGATTTTCGGGTTTTCCGCCATGACGGGGTCCGGGTAGAGGCCGTAGAGGGAGATGCCGACGCGAACCAGGTCGTAGTGCATCTCCGGGAAGTTGATGGTGGCCGCGCTGTTGGCCAGGTGAACCACGCGGAAACGGATACCACGTCTGGCGAGTGTGTCGAGAAAGCTTTGAAAACGTGCGTGTTGCGAACGCGCGAAGGTCTCGTCGGGGTTGTCCGCCCAGGCCTGGTGGCTGAAGATGCCCTCTAGGGCGAGATGAGGAAGTTTAGACATGCGGGAAATGATTCGGAGCGTGGCCTCCGTGGGTGGGAAGCCGATTCGCCCCATGCCCGTGTCGATCTTGACATGGACGCGCGCCTTTTTCCCCGCCCTCTGTGCCGCGCGGTTCAGGGCGATCGCCTGCGCCTCCGTATAGATGGTGAGGGTCAGCCCGTGCTCAATGGCGAGGCCGTAGTCTTCCTCGGGGGTGTATCCCAGCAGGAGAATGGGCTCGGGGATACCGCTTTCACGGAGTTCCAGGCCCTCTTCCAGGAGGGCGACCCCGAAGTGGGTGATCCCCTCCCGCCGCAAGACCCTGGCGACCGGAACGGCACCATGCCCGTAGGCGTTGGCCTTGATAATGCACATCATCCGGGTGCCGGAAGAGAGGATGCGGCGAAAGGCGGCCACGTTGTGCCGCAGGGCGTTTAAGTCAATCTCGATCCACGCGGGTCTCATGCTCTGCATTCCGGGGAGTCAGAAGGTGATGTCCACGCAAGGGAGGTCAAAGGCCTCCGCTACTGCGGGATAACAGACCTGGCCGTTGAGCACGTTCAGGCCCTTCCTCAGGGCAGGGTCTGTCGCCAGGGCCTTCTCGTAGCCGTTGTCGGCGATCTCCAGGCCGTAGGCCAGGGTCACGTTGGTCAGAGCGATGGTAGAGGTGCGGGGCACCGCGCCGGGCATGTTGGCCACGCAGTAGTGGACCACGTCTTCCACGATGAAGGTGGGGTCCTCATGGATCGTGGGATGGGAAGTTTCGCAGCATCCCCCCTGGTCGATGGCCACGTCCACGATGGCGGAACCCGGCATCATCTGTTTCACGATGTCCCGGGTAATCAGTTTCGGAGCCCGCGCGCCGGGAATCAGGACGGAGCCGATAACCAGGTGGCTGTTGACGCATTCCTCCTCGATGTTAGCGGGGTTAGACATGATGGTAACCATCCGGAAATCGGAGATGTCCTCCAAGTAGCGCAGGCGCAGGGGATTATTGTCCAGGATGGAGACCTGCGCGCCCATCCCCACGGCGATGACTGCGGCGGAATAGCCCACCACGCCGCCGCCGATGACGGTCACCCGGGCGGGACGGACGCCGGAGATGCCGGAGAGGAGGATGCCCATGCCGCCGTTCTGGGCCTCGAGGCAGTAGGCCCCCATCTGGACGGAGAGCCTGCCCGCCACCTCGCTCATGGGAGAGAGGAGGGGAAGCGACCCGTCTTCCAGCTGAACGGTTTCGTAGGCGATACCCACAACCTTCTTCTTGAGGAGTTTCTCTGTCAGTTCCCGGTTGGCGGCCAGGTGGAGATAGGTGAAGATGACCTGCCCGGGGCGCATCCATTCCAGTTCCGGCCCGATGGGTTCCTTGACCTTCATGATCATCTCGGCCTCCGCCCAGACGTCCTGGGCGTTCTCCAGGATGATGGCCCCGGCCCGGGCGTATTCCTCGTTGCGGAAACCCGATCCCAGACCCGCGTCTTTCTCCACGAAGACCTTATGCCCGTGGGCCACGAGGGCGCGAACACCGGCTGGGGTAGCCGCAACGCGTTTTTCGGCGGATTTTATCTCTTTCGGGACGCCTATTTGCATAATATCCTCCTTTATGGGCATAAAATTGACAAAATATGCACTTTGACTCTTTATACCCAATATGGTGGAAAAGTGCAATCATGGTTGTTTTTTGACGATGATTCTTTTAAGTTTGGAAAATCATGATCTCGGCGCTCAAAACTATCCTCCCTATATTTCTCGTCATCGGCCTGGGCTATGCCGCCCGAAGGAAAGGGTGGTTGACGGAACCCTTTATGGCCTCCGGGAACAGGATCCTCTACATGGTGGCGATTCCCTGCCTGTTGTTTCACAAGATCTCCACGGCCCCTTTCCATGGGAGTTTTTTCCCCAGTTTGATCGTGGGGTGTGTCGTGACCATTGTTCTAATGAGCGTGCTCATCCTTTTGGGCGGCCACTTTCTGCCTTTTTCGAAGGGAAAATTCGCCACCTTCCTGCAGGGGTGTATCCACGGGAACATTGGCTACATCGGGCTGGCCGTCTGTTACTACAGTTTCGACGAGCGCTACTTCGGTATCGCCGGCGTCCTGGCCGGTTTTTTCATCATTACCCAGAACATACTCTCTGTGACCTATTATCATCTCCTGATAGATCAGGGAGGCGGGAGCAGGGGAGGAACCTTCGGGAGGCTGGTAGTCAATCCCATCATCCTTTCCACCCTCGCGGGACTGGGTGTCTCCTTTTTTAGGCTTTCTCTCCCGATTATAGCGGAGAGAACCTTGATGATCGTGGGGCGCATGGCCCTTCCCACGGCCCTGCTCATCATCGGGGGTTCCCTCGATATGCGTCAGGTTTTCATCGACCTGAAATCCTCGCTTCTCTCCTCCGCCTTGAAGATGGTGGCGCTACCGTTGCTCGGAATCTTGATTTTCACTCTCTTGTCGGTTCCACGGAACCTCTGGGTGGTGGGCGTCACGCTTCTGTCAGCCCCCGCGGCCACGACCTGTTACATCATGTCCCGGGAGCTGCACGGGGACCCGGAGCTGGCCTCGTCCATGGTGACCACCAGTATTCTCTTATCCCTCTTCACCTTCGTCCTTTGGCTCTCCATCTTCAACGCGTGAGGCGGCGAAGCTTTTTTCAAGGCGGTTGACGCCGATAAGCCACATGCGAAGTGTCCGGTTCATGACCTGGATGGATCGAGCCGTCCAGCGGTAGAACTCCTCGCCGGTTTTCATCCCGAGGTTTCCCTGCCTTACCTTTTCTTCCAGGAGAGGGGAGGGTTCACGGCTATGGCCCATATGTGGAACCAGGGCCTTGTAGATGGCCAGTTTCAGATCGGCCTCGATGACCGCGACTTGCATGGTTGTGCTAACTTTCATGGCGTCTTCGCCCTGAGACGATTGTGACGAGGGCTTGAAACGTTCATCCGATTATGGTTAACCATGTCCCATGGAGGAAGTAAACACGCGCGACATGCCTCCCGCCGATTTAGAACCCTTGCTGTCGAGAATTTCGGCTTCCTACGTGGCTCTGGAAAGGGTGGTACGGGAAACCATCGATAGGGTGGTGGGGCCTATTTGCGCTACCTGCGAACGTGTTTGTTGCAAGGCCAGTTACTGCCGCCGGACCATGAGAAATCCCTGGTACCGGTTTCTTTTCGAGACCTACGGCGGGGCGGATATCCCGTGGCAGCGGCGGGAGCCGCCGCCCGGCCTGGGACCGGACGGGTGTGACATCCGCGCGGGACGTTACGCTTATTGTTCCGCTTATAACTGCCTTGCCGTTCTTTCTTCCCTTGACTCAGACGAGGACAGGGAGATATTCCAGGGAATCTCCGATATCCTGAAGGATGTAGGGCTGAATTTCCTGGGGAAACGCCACCTGACCGACCTGATGGACTGGGAGGAAATAACACTGCCGAGATTGCGGAGGTTTGAGAAAAAAATCGAGGAGGGAACGAAGCGTTTCAACGAACTCCGTTCCCTCCTCTTTATGGATAAACCGGGGAAATGAAACCCGCCCGGATTATTTTCTGTAGTCTGCTTTGCTTAGATGCTGCACGTCCCGGAAAAGAGATCCCGTTCCGACCAGATCGGAGTGATGGAAAACCCGGGCCGGAATCCTCCGTCGTTGTAGTCAATCTTGATTCCGTTCACGTATTTTTTGAGCATCTTATCAACCAGAAACTTGATATCCTGGATCTCGAAAATCTCGTCCGTCTCTTTTGGCTCATCCAGAGCCAATCCAAAAGAAGGACCGCTTCACCCGCCGGGGGACATGTAGACCCTCAGCGCATGGTCCATGTTATTCTTCTTCAGGTAATCTTTTATCATTTCTATGGCTTTATCCGTTACTTCCAGCATGTTATCCTCCTTATGTAAGGTTTTGCTAATATAGCCATATTTTCTGAATTGTCAAGTCTTTTAAGAAAATGCAAAGGTTGAGTGTGCATGATAATGCAGAGCCACGTAAGCATCTGTCCGTTTGTGAATATGAATAGCACGGGAGTGCGCTTTATCACGAAAAGAGTTTCCTCGTTAGAAAAGAACAATATAGAAATAATTTGTAGTATTACATTAAAATTATAAGATTAACTTGCTTTAAGAAATGATGCGTATCGCCTTTGGAAGAAACAGACCCTTTTCCCTGCACCACCGGTTGAAGGCGTAGAGGAAAACATAGGAACCAACCAGCAGGGCAACGCCCAGGACAACAGACGCGGCAGTCGTGTCCACGGGCCGCCCGAGCTCTCTTGCCAAGAACGGGGCCAGCCGTCCCCCCATGATGAAGCCCGCGAAGAGGAACGCCAAGGGTAGCAGGTAGATGAGTAGGACACTGACGAAGAATTCAATGGTGGTCAGGCTTACCTCTACCCGATCGCCAACCTTCGCCCCCGCACGGTTCAATACGATGAAGGTCTTGTCGCAACGCACGTCTCCCGACGACATGCAGGATCCGGACAGGTGGCATCCCTCGCACGCGGAGGAAGTTTCCTTGGTGATGATGGCCTTGTCTCTTATGATACCAACTACTTTGGCCGTTTCGACGATCACGTTTCCAGAACCTCCCCCTGGATGTTGATGTCGTAGGTTTTGATTTTGTGGGTGAGGTTACGCCGGGCAATCCCTATCTTTTCCGCCGTCCTGGAAATGTTGCCGGCGTTTTCTTTCAGCTTTTGCACGATGTAGGTGCGCTCAAAAAGGGAGACGGCCTCCTTGATGTTGTCCGCGTCGAAAAGCGGTTCGGGAATGGGGGAAAGCCCTTTGAAAGCGGGTTTTTTGACCATTTCCGGTGGCAGGTCGTCCAGTGTGATGGTTTCGGAGGGCACCATGATACTCAAGCGCTCCATGAGATTCTTCAGCTCCCGGACGTTTCCCGGCCAAGGGTAACCCAACAGGGTCTTCTTTGCTTCGTCATTTAGAACCTTAAGGAGTTTGCCCCGTTTCTCCGTAAACTCCCTCAGGAAATAATCCGCCAGGAGCAGGATATCGTCTCCTCGTTCCCGCAAAGGTGGTACGGTAAAGGGGATAACGTTCAGGCGGAAGTAGAGGTCTTCTCGGAAGTTCCCCTTTTTAATTTCATCCTCCAGGTTCTTGTTTGTGGCGGCGATGACCCGGACGTTTACCTGGATGGTCTTGTTGCCCCCCACGCGTTCGAAGCGCTGTTCCTCGAGAATCCTCAAGATCTTTGCCTGGGTCTTGAGACTCATGTCCCCAATCTCGTCGAGGAAAAGGGTTCCGTCGTGGGCCATGTCGAACTTTCCACGTTTCGAGGAGGTTGCCCCGGTAAAGGCCCCCTTTTCGTGTCCAAAGAGTTCGCTCTCGATGAGTTCTTCGGGGATGGCCGCGCAGTTTACCTCCACGAACGGCTTGTCGTGCCGTTTGCTCAAACGGTGGATTTCATGGGCCACCACCTCTTTCCCGCTCCCGTTCTCCCCAAAGATGAGGATCCAGGCGTCGGTGGGAGCCACCTGATTGATTTGTTTCCGTAAGGTCTGGATGGGGGGGGACTCGCCGATGAGGTTGTGCTGCCGCTCAATTTTTTCTTTCAAGAGGAGATTTTCCCGCTGTAACTTGCCATAATCGATGGCATTCTTGACCGTAAGCAGGAGTTTGTCCATTTCCAGGGGTTTTTCGAGGAAATCGTAGCTGCCCAGTTTGATAGCCTTGACCGCCAGGTCGATGGATCCATGTCCCGTCATGATGATCACGGGAACGAAAGGTAAAAATTCCTTGAGCCTCTTCAACACCTCCATCCCGTCCATTCCCGGCATGGCGATGTCCAGAAGGATCGCGTCGGGGACCTCCCGCTCGCAGATTTCAAGGCCTTTCCGTCCGTTGTCCGCCAGGAAGACCTGGTAGCCCTCGTCACTTAGGATTCCCTCCATGCTCTGGAGGATACTCCGTTCATCGTCGATGACAAGAATCATTGACACCTTTATTCACCTCACACGGGAAACTCAATTTCGAAAATTGTTCCTTGGGGTTTATTGTCCCTCACCCGGATATACCCATTATGATCGTTGACAATGGTATTGACAATGGTGAGCCCCAGCCCCGTTCCGGTTCTTTTTGTGGAAAAGTAGGGCTCGAAGAGACGCGCCTTGTCCCTGTCCGGGATACCATGCCCCGTATCCGCCACGGAGATCTTTACGATCTTCAGGATACGGTTGAAATTGGTTTTAACCGTCAGGGTCCCCCCGCCGTCCATGGCGGCGATCCCGTTGTTTACCAGGTTGGTGATGGCGCGGGATATCTGCCCTCGGTCCAGGTTCATTTCCGGGATATCCTCCGCCAGTTGGATGTCGAAGGTGATGTGGGGATGGGCCTCCGGGTATATCTTCAACGTGTCCCGGATAATCTCGTTCAGGTCATCGGGCTTGGGATTCGCCTCCGGCATCCGGGCGAAATGGGAAAACTCGTTGACCAGGGCCTTGAGTTCATCCGCTTGCTGGATAATGGAGTTGGTACATTCCAGGAAGACAGGATCGTCCTTTGAAAAATGTCCCGAGTATCGCCGTCGAAGCCGTTGGGCGGAGAGCTTGATGGGCGTCAGGGGGTTTTTTATCTCATGGGCGATGCGGCGGGCCACCTCCCGCCAGGCGATCATCCGTTGCGCTTTCAGCTCCTGGGTCAAGTCCTCGAAGACCCCGACGACCCCGAGATAGGTCCCGTTTTCTTCCTTTAGCACGGTTAGGTTTATTCTCAATGTCCGGAGTGTGTTTCCGATGGGAACATCGATCTGCCGCTCGATACGTCCCAGCGGACTTTCTTTGACTTCTCTCAATAGGTTGAGAGCGATCTTCCGTTGTGGGTCATGAAGGATCTCGTCAAGACGCCTGCCCACGATCCTTTCCGCCTGGATGCCAAAGAGGGTGGCGGCGGATTTATTGAGCGTGGTGATGCGTTCCTCCTGATCCAGGGAGATAACCCCCGTGGCGATATTCTGCAATACCACTTCCATGTAGCGGCGGCGCTGCTCCAGTTCCAGATTCAGTCTTTGTAGATTTTTCGCCGTGGTCTCGATCTGTGTCTTGTTTGCCTTTATCTCCTGGGTCATCCGGTTGAAGGCCTCCACCAGGACAGCGATTTCATCCCGCGTCTTGATTTTCAGCTGGAAGTCGAGGTTACCTTTCGAGATCTCCTCCGTCGCCTGCGCAAGTTCCTGGATGGGGACGGTAATCTGCTTCGAGAAGTAAAGTCCAAACCAGGTGGCGGAAAAGAGGACCAGGAGGGTGACCAGCGACAAGGAGAGAAGGTAGATGGATTTGACAGGGTTTTTTAGCACCTTCAACTGCTTGTATTCCATGTAGGCCTTCGATATCTCCTTTATCTTCTTGACCAGGTTTCCCTTAAGGAAGTACCCGGTTACCAGAAGGTAGTTGGACGCCGGTCCCTTCTTCCCCAGGGGAGCGATGCCGTAAACGATCTGGCCAGAGGAGGATGAAACCCCGTAACTAAAACTCTTTCCCTTCTTGAACCCCAATTTCAGAACGTCCTTGGAAGGCGGCGCCAGGGCCTCGTCGGGAAGGGTGGAGTCGATACCCCGAGCCACCATCATCAGCTTGTTGCGCTCAAAAATCATAATACTACTCACATGATACAACGGGATGAGTTTCTGCAGATAGGCTTGGCTCGCTTCAGGCTTAGAAATCAGCACCTTTTCGATAAATACCGGATCTTTCGACAGGCGGTCGGCCAGGCGAACGATGTTTTCAGCCTCCTCCGTGTAATAGGTCTGTGCCACCTCCAGGGCGCCAGCCAGGGATGCCTCTACCTGAGAGCGAAACCACTTCTTGGTGCTCTTCGTGATGATTCCCACCGAGGCGACAAAAAGGAGGAGGGCGGGGATCAGGGAGAGGGAGATGAAGGCGAAGACCAGTTTGGTCCGGATCTTTGCTCCCAGAACTTTCCGTTTCTTTTCAAAAAAGAGCTTGACGAAGTTTCTCGTGATAAGGAAGATTAGCAAAAGGGCGAGGATGATATCGATATTGACCAGTGAGACGAGGATGATGTTGTTGCTCAGAGGGATCTCTTCACCGAACTTCTGGTAATGCACCTCGATAAACGCCAAGGCGACCAAGAGGAGGGAGACCGCGATAATGATCCAGAGTTCGCGCTTTCTTCGCTTCTTTTCCTGAGCGTCCTTCTTGCTGATATCTATGATTCTCTGCATGACAACTTTTTGAGATTAAAGAATTTTTTTACAATTTATACCATAAATCGATCGGCAGGTAAAATTCTTCATTTTGCAGAAACTACAATTTCGAGCTTGGAAAGTTCTCTTTTCGGCTTGACACTGGATTGTTTTAGGCTTTAATATAATAGGTAAATGATGGCGGATTAAAACGCTTAATAATTTTGAATGCTATTATGATAAAGCAAAAAAAGGAAGAGAAAGGCTTAGAGGAACGGTTGGCCCATGTGGGGAAATTAACTGCTGGCATTGGGCACAACATTATGACGCCTCTCTCTCTTATCATGATGAACGCGGATCTCTTGTCCATGAAGGTGAAGGGAGACAGGGAATTCTCGGCCCACTTGGAAGAAATTATTCATCAAGCCAACGTCATATCTAAAATTGCGGAAACTATGATGTGGAAGGTGAAAGCCGAGGAACAGACTAAGCGCATCGCGATTCAGATCGGGGATCTCGCCCAGGAAAATCTTAACTTTTGGATGGGAGACATGTTCTTCAAGCATAAATTGAGCAAGAATTTCAATATTAATCCCCACACGCCTCCCATCGTCGGGGTTCCCTTCCATTTTACCGCTTTCATTGATGAATGGATAACCTCGGTTATCGAGCGTGCGCAGCCGATAAACGGCGGTAAACTTGTCGTGGAAGTGGATGTGGATGACGAAAAAGAAGTGTTCATACAGTTCGAGGATGACCTACCCCTTCCCGCCGAGGAAGAGGTAAAAATTCTCAAGAGCGGCTGTTCGGATCCCGCCTCAGTGGACGTGTTCCCCGCCCTGACACGGCTTCTCGGGAATCATCCGGGTGAGATAACGTTCGATATTTCTGGAGAAAAAGGAGTCAGACTCCGCTTGACATGGGCCCTCGGATAGCGCTTTTTTACTTCTCGGGATAGATTACCAGTTCCGTGGGTTTCTTCCGTGACCCGAGGATCTGTATCTCGTTTTTATCCAGCAACAGGACCATTTTGTTACCGCTTAACTTGTTTTTTCCGTCCCAGGCGGTGGGTGATTTTTCCAAGACGATCTTCCGGGCCGCGTTGTAGAAAACGGCCCTGCCGCACATGACCTTCTTATCGCGCTGCGAGATGGAGACGTTCCCGTGGGCGATGATCCTGTCGATGGCTTTGCCCCCCGCTACGTAAAAGGCGGTGAGGTCGTCGCATTTCATGGTTACGTCCTTCTGGGTCACGACCACGTTCCCGTAGAAGCGCACGGAGTTCTTCCCCTGTTGCGCCTCCACATGATCCGAGGCGATGTGAATGGGAAGACGCGTGTCGATGGCGCCAACGGGGCCAAGGGAATTATCGCCGGCCGCTTTCCGCCCCTTCGGGGGAAGGCGGTCCGTTTTCACCAAGGTCTTGACCTTTGGCGTCTCTTTTTCCGCTTTCGCCACCTTGGATGGTTTTGTCTCAGGCGCTTTATGTAACGCCTGGGTAGAGGCTTTTCCCTTTTCTGGCGCGGGAGGAGGGGATTTTACTTTTGTCTTTTTTACGACCTCGGCGGGCGGTGCCGGCGCGGCGGCAGGCTTCGCCTTTACCTCAGCCTTGGGGGGTGCGGGCGCCTCCTTTTCAGCCGTAACTTCCTCAGATTCCCGGGTCTTGTTAATCTGCGCTACGGGTTTCTCCGCCTTAGGCTGGACGGTGACGGGCTTTTCCGGCGCTGGTTTGGTGGCCGTTTTCGTCACCTCTTTCGCCGCCGGGGCGGGGGTGGAGGTCTTTTCTTCCGGCATGGATTTTTCTTTTTTGACCTTTACCGTTTTTCCCACGGGCGGATAGTAAACCTTGGGAGCGGGTGCCGGCGCCTTTTTGGCCACCTTCACGGCTGCGGGCTTGGAGGCGGGCGCCGCTTCCTTCTTCTCCTTCTCGGGAGCGGCAGTTTCTTCCGACGTCTTGTGGATCGCCTTTTTCTCAGACGTTGTTTCGATATCCTGAACCGTCTCCGCCGGCATTTTCCTGGGGAAGGTCACGTTAGGCAGGTCCTTAAGGGCGGCAACCTTGTAGTCCTTCTGGAGCAGCTTCCACGCCTCTTTGCCGTAAGGTGTCTGCGGGTAATGCTTTGCCACGAAGCTGAGATGGCGATAGGCCGCGTTTCGGTTTTTCAGTTTGAGATAGGCCTTGGCGATGCCCAGGTGGGCCCGGTCCTGGACCTTCAGGCTGTAGAATTTTCTGAGGATACCCTTGAAGCGCAGGATCGCTGCCTTGTAATGATGGGTTCTGAGGTAAAAGTCGGCGATGAAAAATTCGTGCAGAGAGAGCTCGCGCTGACAGAAGGCTATCATCCGGATGGACTCGTTGACGAGAACCCCCGGCGGGGAGATCCGCAGGACCTTTTCGAAGTAGGTGATGGCCTTTCGGACGAAGGTGGCGTCACGGTCGTAGGTGCGCCGCTGCTTGTAGTAGGACATGCCGATTTGGAAAGTGGCGTAGGGCACATCAGGACTTGTGGGATAGAGCTTGATGAATTCCTCATAGTTGGCGATAGCCTCGGGATACTCCTTCAATTTGTAATGGCTGTCCGCGATGTATAGGGTAATGCGCGCCTGGTAGCTTCCCTTCCTGGGATAGTTCTCCCGCAGGAAGAGGAAGGCCTGGATGGCGTCCTTGTACTGCTTGGCGTTGTACATCTCCACTGTTCGGTTGAAGAGCTGTTCAAAAGGGGGCAGTTTCTTGTTGACTACCTCCACTTCACTCTTTTTTTTCCAGAACTTCAGGGATTCCCCGCAGCCTGTGACGAGAGGAATGAACAAGGCGAGACAGAGGATCAGCGCGATCTTTTTCGACATGGATTCCACCTTTCCTACGTTTGTAAACGTTGATTTTGTCGTTGATACTCCCTTGCCTGATACATGAAGGCCTCCAGGCGGGTCAAGGTATTCGTCTGCTCCTGTCCGTCGTAGGCCATGTTCAGGATGGGAAGATGCTGGTTTTCCTCCCTGAATCGTTTCAGAATGGCGCTGACGATGGTGCCGGGCATGCAGGTGAAGGGCATGATGTTGATGATACCACTCGCGCCCTTATCCTTCAAATCGATGGCCTTTCCCACGCTCAGGATCGCCTCACCCTCGAAGGTGGGATGGAGATAGGGGCGGGCCTTCTCGATGATTTCTTCCGTCTCCGGTTCGTGGGAATTGCGCAGGTACCGGGAGAGGAAATTCATCAGCATTTCCTCGTCCTTTTTCTGGAAATGCTCGACGAGGGAGAGCTTCAGATTGCTCAGCCACTTTTTCTGGAGGCTGTTGCGCATCCGGGCGGTGAAATTGGTGTAGTAGACCCACTCGGAGAGGGGGGAAAGCCACACCTCGCCCCCCAGGGCCTCCACCTTCCGGATGACGTCCTCGTTGCTGAACCGGTTCAGACGAACGAATATCTCGCCCACGATTCCGATAAGGGGCTTTTTGACAGACCGGTCCACCTCAATCGTCCTGAAATCCTCGATAATCGCCTCGAATGTTTCGATGAGATTCCGTTCGTTTCGGATATCTTCGCAGATGCGCTTGAGACAACGCCGGTAAATCTCATCTGTGGCGCCCTGTTCTACCTCGTAGGGACGAGTTTCGTGGAGCATCTTGTACAACAGGTCCACGGCCACGATCCCCTGCCAGGCGAGCCGCTGGAATTTCTTTCCCAGGGCCGCCACGTCCTCGTAGAGAGACTCGTCCTGCTCGGGGGCGAAGATGGGAAGGTTTGGATATCCCAATTGATCCAGGAGGAGCCGGTGAAACCGGTGATACTGCCCGTAACGGCAGGGACCGCTTCCGGAAGGGAAAAATATGGCCACCTTTTCCGGGTCGAAATCCGGTTTCTTGGTAATGCGTATCAGGTCCCCCGTGGTCACGATGCAGGGGAAACATTCCTTGCCCGTCGTGTATTTGCGGCCGTATTCCAGTGTTTCCTCCGAGGATTCCGGGAAGACGTCCGCCTTCAGGCCGCAGGCCTCGAACGCAGCCGCGAAGGCGTATGCGTGGTCGGCCATGTGGGGGACGTATATAACCCTGTCGGCAAGGCCGAGGGCGACTTTCCGGGCCTTGACCGTGGATGGACGCCAGGGACGGGGTTTTGTCTCCTTCTTTTTCACGTTTCTCAGACTGTCCAGAAAGGCCTCGCAGCGGGTGATGGCACCGGCATCCGCGCTGTGTTCGTCGATCTCCAGTTGGAGATAGGGCTTCCCCTTGCTCTCCTCACGGTAGAAGTGACTGATAAAAGAATCGGGACCGCACCCAAAATTGGTGATGTAGAGGGAATAGAGATTTTCGCGTTCCCGAAGTTTCTTTGCCATGGCCAGGATCTTCTGTCCATACTTCCAATAGATATCGCGCACGCCCTCCGTGGCGGGCAAGTCATCCAACCGGATGAAATCCATGGGAATGGGAAGGACCCCCAGGTCGAGCAGTTTTTTCGGGAGGTTCAGGTTCACGCCGTTGTCACAGGTGTTGTAGGGGCGTCCCACCACCACGATCCCCGTGTCTCCCTTCCGCGCAAGATCCGCCATGACTTCCCGTCCCCGCGCGATGAGCCTGTCGTAAAACCGTTGCTGCACCCGCCAGGCCTTTTCGTAGGCGGAAGCAATCCTTGAGGAGGAAACCCCCAGCATCTTTCCTAACTTCGCCAGGTCGCCCTTCAGAATCTTCTTGCCCTGCCCGAAGCGAATCACCGGGGACAGGAGGCGCGTCCGGTACCGGGAGAAGTCGATGGCGGAGGGGAGAGTGTAGGGAAGGGTCTGGGCGTAGGGGCAATTGAAGCTGTTCACCGCGTCTTTCACCAGCGGGGGCTGGTCGATGACGCTGGGCAGGAAGAGGTTCGATACCCCCTTCTCCAGCAGGTCGATGACGTGGCCGTGTGCTACCTTCACCGGAAAACAGGTCTCCGCCACGATCGATTCGACCCCCTTGCGGATCAAATCCCGGCGGGTGGGGGCGGAGATCATGGGGGTAAATCCGAGTTCCTTGAAAAACCGGAGCCAGAAGGGGAAATATTCATGGAAGAAGAGGAGCCTGGGGATCCCGATGACATCCGGGCGTGTGGGATCCTCGGGGTCTCCCCCGTATTCTTCCAGGAGATAGCGCTCCCGCTCCTCAAAGAGATTGGGGAGGTCCACCCGTTTCTTTTTCTTGACCACGTCGTATTTCTCGCATCGACTTCCGTAGTAGAGCGGGGCCTCGTTTTCGATACTCACCTGCCGGATGAGGCAGCGGTTGTCACACCCCTTGCACTCGAAGGTCTTAATGGTATAGGAGCGTTCCGAAAGGTCGAAACCCTTGAAGTTGGAGGGGCCCGGTTGTTGGGCCATGTACTCTTTCGCCAGGATCGCCGCTCCAATGGCCCCCGTTACGTCGTGGTTGGGCGGTACCGTGACGGGACGTCCCAGAACCTTTTCGAACGCGGCCACGACTCCCTTGTTGAAGGCCGTTCCGCCCTGAAAGAAGATATTGCGGCCGATCCTCCGGTCGCCCACCACCCGGTTCAGATAGTTGAGGACGATGGAGTAGGAAAGCCCCGCCACCAGGTCATCCGTCTTGGCGCCCTTCTGCTGGTGGTGGACGAGATCCGATTCGATGAAGACGGTGCACCGTTCCCCCATTCGCACGGGGCGCCGGGCGGAGAGGGACAGTTCGCTGAATTCTTCCTTGATGGAGATTCCCAGGCGTTCCGCCTGCTCTTCCAGGAAAGAGCCCGTCCCCGCCGCGCACGACTTGTTCATCTCGAAGTCGACGACCACCCCGTCGTCGATACTGATGAACTTGGAGTCCTGACCTCCTATCTCGAAGATGGTATCCACCTTGGGGTCGATGTGGACCGCCGCCGTCGCCTGGGCGGTGATCTCGTTGCGCACCACGTCGGCGCCCACGAAGTCTCCGATGAGATAACGCCCGGAGCCGGTGGTGGCCGCCCCGAGGATCTCCACGTCCCCGCCCAGTTCCTCCTCGATCGACTTCAAGCCGAATCGCACCGCCTCGATGGGTTTGCCGGCGGTCATGAGGTAGCGCTTCGTGACCAGTTCCAGGTTTTCATCCAGGACCACCAGGTTGGTGCTGATGGACCCCACATCGATCCCGAGATAGCCCCGGATGTTTTCTCGGGATCCGCTCTTCCGGGATTGCCCCGAGGTGTCGTGATTGGACGAGAGGCTTAGGGGTTCCATCGGTTTGTCGTCACGCTCGATCTTCGTAAGGTATTCCCGAACGGCCTCCAGGTTCGGCGCCCCCGTCCGGATGCCTTCTTCCAGGGCGCGAAGAACCGCCCCGATGGCCCCCATGGCGGTGAAATGTTCCGGAATGATGAGCTCGCCCTCCGCCAGGTCTAGCACGTCCGTAAAGGCCTTCCGCATCGCCACGTTTGCCGCCACGCCTCCCTGGAATACCACGGGGCGCCTGAAGGTCTCCCCCTTCCCGATGCTGCTCTTGAAGTTTCTTGCCAGGGCGTAACAAAGCCCCGCAAGAATATCCTCGTCCGGGGTGGCGATCTGCTGGAGATGGATCATGTCCGATTTTGCGAAGACGCTGCAGCGTCCCGCGATCCGTGGGGGATTTTGGGACCGCATGGCGATTTCGCCCAGTTCCTCAATGGTGTATCCGAGCCGCGTGGCCTGCTGGTCGAGAAACGATCCCGTCCCCGCGGCGCAAAGGGTGTTCATGGAGAAGTCACGAATCTTGACCGTTCCGCCCTCTTCCTCCAGGTGGATCAGCTTCGAATCCTCTCCCCCCACGTCCATGATGGTTCGGGCCTCCGGATGAAAACGGGTGACGGCCTTGGTCTGGGCGATAATCTCATTGGCGAAAAAACCCCCGCTCAGACGCGCCATCAGCTTGCCGCCGGTTCCCGTGAATGCGACGGCCTCGATTCCACCGGCGCCGTAGGTCCGGACCAGATCCTCCAAAACGCCCAGGGCGGTCTGAATGGGCTTTCCAAAATTGCGAATGTAACGGTCTAGGAGGACTTTTCCTTCACCGTCTAAAACAGCAACATCCGTGCTTACGGATCCAATGTCGATACCGATGGAAACCATGAGCCTCCCTTCTCAGCCTACCGAAAAGAACTTCCCTGCAGCATAAATGTAGCCTTTTTATGAGCGTTTTTCAAGCAAGATTCATCCACATGGCCCGCAGTGAATCGCGTCAAAAAGCGGGAAGAAGGGGTGGGTGAGCCTTCTCTGCCGCATACCCACCCCAGAAACGGCGTTGACTACGCCTTCAAGCCTTTGGGCAATCCTCTTTTCGAATCAGTTTTCCCTCGCGCGCCAGCCTAACCATTTCCTCTTCTTTCTGAACCTCTTCAAGGCTGACGGGCTTGACGCTGTCCGGCATGGGTTCCAAACCGTATTTCCACTTAAGAAACTGCATTCCAGAACCGGGGAACAGGGCGTAGATAAGCACGTCCTCGATCGACTTGGCGATATCTTTTGTGGCCTCCTTTGCCTTCTCCAGCTCCGGATCCAAAAGATCGGCCGCCCGGCATGTAATGGGGGTCTCTCCCCGCGGATAACCCTTCAGAACGATCTTCTGGATTTCGGGATCGATGGGTACCGGCGGTTTTCCGTAGAGTCCGTAGACGTAATCCTTCGTCTGGTTGGTAATCATCTTGTAGCGGCCGAAGAGGACGTTCATTACCGCTTGGGCCCCGACCAACTGGCTTGAGGGCGTTACGAGAGGGGGAGACCCCAGCTCCTTCCGGACCCGCGCCACCTCCTCGTGCACCTCCGGCAGGCGGTGCAGGGCCTTGGCCTGCTTGAGCTGGTTGACCAGGTTTGTCGTCATGCCGCCCGGGATCTGGTGCACCAGGACCGTCGTGTCGATGACCGAAAAACGGGTCTGGTCGGCAAACCGCTTGTATTTGGGGATGATGGTTTCCAGATACTTTCCAATCTCGAACACCTTGTTCAGATCGAGCCCCGGATCCCGGTCCGTGTCGGTCAGGGCCACGATGAAGGGCTCCACGGCGGGCTCGGAGGTCCGCATTCCGAAGGGCGCCGTCGCCAGGTCGATGACATCGACCCCGGCCTCGACGGCCTTGAGGAGCGACAGGGCCCCCATGCCGCTGGTGAAGTGGGTGTGGAGCTGAACGGGGACATCCAGTTTTTCCTTTAGGGCCTTGATGAGCTCGTAGGCGTCGTAGGGAGAAATCAGGCCCGCCTGATCCTTCACGCAGATGGAATCGGCTCCCATCTCCTGGATCTTCAGGGCCTTGTTCACGAAATAGTCGACGTTGTAGATGGGACCTCCCAGCCGGCGCTCGGTGAGAGAGTAACAGACCGTTCCCTGGATATGCTTGCCGTTTTTCTTGATAATCTTGAAACTCGTTTCGAAGTTCCGTTCATCGTTCACGGAATCGAAGACGCGGAAGATGTCGATACCCGCGTCGCAGGCCGCCTGGACGAAGGCCTCCACCACGTCGTCGGGATAGTTCCGGTAACCCACCAGGTTTTGACCCCGCAGGAGCATCTGGAAGGGGGTATTGGGCATGAGTTTTTTCAGGGTGCGGATCCGTTCCCAGGGGTCTTCCCCCAAGAACCGGTGCATCACATCGAAGGTGGCGCCTCCCCACATCTCAACGGAATGGTAACCCATCTGGTCTATCTTTTCCGCGATAGGGATCATGTCTTCTGTCCGCATGCGCGTGGCGAAGATGGACTGGTGTCCGTCACGAAGGGTCGTGTCGGTTATCTTGACCGGATTTTTCGCATTCATTTTTTTCCTCCTCGAATCAAAAAAATAAAAGGGTGGCTTCTCCCCACCCTTTTATTCACAATCATTCCTGAAGTCAAGCGTTACTTGAGGAAAGCAAGGAACATGCCCGCCGCCGTCGCCGTTCCGATGACGCCTGCCACGTTGGGGCCCATGGCGTGCATCAGGAGAAAGTTTCTCGGGTTCTCCTGCTGTCCCACCCGTTGGGTCACCCTTGCGGCCATGGGCACGGCCGAGACGCCCGCCGAGCCGATAAGGGGATTAATCTTGTCCTTGAGGAACAGGTTGAAGAACTTGGCGAGCAGCAACCCGCCCACCGTGCTGAAGGAGAAGGCCACGAGGCCCAAGATAAAGATGAAGATGGGCTGGGGATTGAGAAAGGTTTCCGCCTTCATGGTCGTTCCCACGGCGATCCCTAGGAAGATGGTCACGATGTTAAGCAGCTCGTTCTGGGCCGCGTGGGACAACCGCTGGACCACGCCGCACTCACGGAAGAGGTTTCCCAGCATCAGCATGGCCATCAGGGGGGCGGAATCGGGAACCAAGAGGCAGATGACGAGGGTGGCAATCATGGGGAAGAGAATCTTTTCCAGCTTGGAAACGGGTCGGAGCTGTTTCATCACGATCTGGCGCTCCTTCTTGGAGGTCAGTAGCTTCATGATGGGCGGTTGGATGAGCGGAACCATCGCCATATAAGAGTAAGCGGCGATGGCATTGGCACCCAAGAGCCTTGGCGCCAGTTTCGCCGTCAGGTAGATGCAGGTCGGCCCGTCCGCGCCCCCGATGATCCCGATGGAGGCCGCTTCCTTCACGGTGAATCCCAGGGCGATCGCTCCAAAGAAGGTCACGTACACCCCAAACTGGGCGGCCGCGCCCAGCAGGAGGGTCTTCGGGTTGGCGATGAGGGGGCCGAAGTCGGTCAATGCCCCCACGCCCATGAAGATGAGAGGCGGGATGACCTCCCATTCAAGGCCGTAGTGGTAAAAGATCCAGATGAGATCTCCCTTTCCGGCCAGGGGGGTCAACGGGAGATTCACGATAAAAATGCCAAACCCGATAGGCACCAGGAGCAGAGGTTCGAAATCCTTCTTGATGCCGAGATAGATGAACAAAAACCCAATGGCCCACATGACGACATGGCCCACCGTCAGGTGAAAAATCCCCGTCTTCAGAAGCAGGGAATTCATTGAAAATACATCCATAACCTTCTCCTTAAGAATTCCTGTT
>JALSPC010000125.1 GCA_026986155.1 bacterium | reverse complement strand
GAGGCCTTCTCCCGCGACGCCCTCCCGCTCCATCACCTCCTTGAAGACGGGATTGATTTCCAACAGCCGGTCATTGTCCAGGACGTTGCGGGTGAAACAGAGGGCGAAGAGGGGCTCGATGCCGCTGGAACACCCGGCGATGATGCTGATGGTGCCCGTGGGGGCGATGGTGGTTCGAGTGGCGTTTCGCGGAGGTTCCGGGTCATCGGCGTAAATGCTCTTTTTCACGTTGGGGAAGGGGCCCCGTTTCTTCGCCAGATCCTTGGAGGCGCCTAACGCCTCCGTGTCGATGAACGCCATGATCTCCGCCGCCTTGTCCAAGGCCTCCTCAGAGTTGTAGGGAATGCCAAGCTTAATGAGGGCGTCGGCGAAGCCCATCACGCCCAGGCCGATCTTTCGGTTCCCCAGTGTTATCTCCTCGATCTCCTTCAGCGGGTAGAGGTTGCTGTCGATGACGTTGTCGAGGAAGTGGACGCTCAAACGCACGGTCTCCCGCAGTTTCTCCCAATCCATCTTGTTGCCCTTCACCATCCGGCTGAGGTTGATGGAGCCCAGGTTGCAGGACTCGTAGGGAAGCAACGGCTGTTCGCCGCAGTTGTGCGCGACGAATCCGTTGGCGTCGAAGGCGTTGATCCCTGGGACCTGACAGTCGAAAACCTCGTCCACGCCGGCGGGAACGATCTCCGCGACCGTGGCCACGAACCGTTCACGGTTCAGGCGGCGCTTGTAGGCGGAAAGGAGTTTCCCGAGACGGGCGTTTTTCCCCTCGTGGAAAAAGCCGACGAGATCGGCAAAACGCGCCAGGTTCTCGCAGGAGACGACAAGTTCATGTTGCGCCTTCACCGGGTAGGTAGCCGTGCCGCCCCTGCCGTCCGGCAAGGTGGATTCGCCTTCCGGCCGCCGGTTTTCGTAGATGCGGGAGGGAATTCCGAGGCGAAGCAGCATCCTCTGGATGACCTGGAGGGTTCCCAGGTCCGATTGTGAGAGCCGGACGCTGACCCCTTTTGCCTGGGTGCCCTGGACCGAGCCGTCCGTATCGAAGATGCCCCGCAGGAATCCGCGGTAAAACAGACTCGACGCAAGCTCTATGCCGGTCCCGGGAACCTTTCGGCCCACCTGGAGGCCGTAGGCGAAGGCGAGGTCGCGCAACGGGGCGCTCTGCAGGCGGTATTCACCGCGCCCATCAAGGCGCATCCACCCCTTGAAGTCGGCGCGGTGATGAAGGGTCTTGGCGAAGCGAAATGTCTCGTCCAGTATCTTCGCAATGCCGCCGCCATCATTCGTCCAAGCTGAGAGTACCGCCTTGTCCTTCTTGAGAGTGCCATCCCCGATGAGAAACCCCAGGAGATATCCCTCCTCAAAGGTCCCGGTCCCTTCCCAGTAAGGCGTCTCCGCGTGGTTGTTGAGAATGACCCGGTCTCCCGGTGCGAGATCGCCGGTCTTAACCCACGCGGCCTCAAGGGTTTTGCGGGTCATACGCGTCACGCGCAGCAGGGGATGGTTGGTCGTGAGCAGGAGGCGGTATCCCTCCCGGGTGCGCAGCTCGAAAACCGGCCGTTTGCCCGTCGAAAAGAAGCCATTTGGACACGAATATTCCTTCCCGTTAACCCGCGCCTGGAAAGGGCGTCCGACCAGGTCCTTCACCTGGCGGGGTCCCCGGGCGGTCATGACCCAGGTATCCCTTGAAACGCAGGGATTCGTGCTCTCGATTTGCCCCAGGGCCGGGGTCGGGTTGTCGGCGTTCATGCGGTCCAGGAAGATGATGCCCGGCTCGCCCCCCGCCCAGGCCTGGTGGACGATCTGATCAAACACCTCGGAGGCCTGGAGCTCCCGGACCCTTTCCTTCGACCGCGGGTTGACGAGGGCGTAGGGTTTATCGTCCAGGACCGCCTTCATGAAGGCCTCGGTCAGGCCCACGGAGAGGTTGAAGTTGTGGAGCTCTCCCCGAACCCCCTTCACCGTGATGAACTCCATGATGTCGGGATGGTCCACGTTCAGGATGGCCATGTTGGCTCCCCGCCGGGTGCCGCCCTGCTTGATGGTCTCGGTTGCCGCGTCGTAAACCTTCATGAACGATATGGGGCCGCTGGAGATCCCCTTGGTGGAGAGGACCATGTCGTTTTTCGGGCGGATCCTCGAAAAAGAGAAGCCCGTGCCGCCGCCGCTCTTGTGGATGAGGGCCGCGTGCTTCAGGGTGGTGAAGATACTCTCCATGGAATCCTCGATGGGCAGCACGAAGCAGGCGGATAACTGACCCAGCTCCCGTCCCGCGTTCATCAGCGTGGGGGAATTGGGAAGGAAATCGAAGCGCGCCATGAGCTGATAGAACCGCCGCGCCAG
>JALSPC010000124.1 GCA_026986155.1 bacterium | reverse complement strand
TGATTAACAGGCTTCTTCTTTGTTAAAAAATCAGACCTCGAAAAAAGGGATTAAGACAAACGTAGCCGCTATCGGATAAACAAGCGGCCGCAAAAGTTAAAAAATCAGACCTCGAAAAAAGGGATTAAGACAAACAAACTATTTCCTCCGTTCAAAGAAGCTAATCTAGTTAAAAAATCAGACCTCGAAAAAAGGGATTAAGACGGTTCAAATCCTGCTGCTAGCTCCAAGCGGGGTGGAGAAAGTTAAAAAATCAGACCTCGAAAAAAGGGATTAAGACGAGCGTATGCGCGGTCAATGGCAACTTCAGGAACATCTAAGTTAAAAAATCAGACCTCGAAAAAAGGGATTAAGACTAACATCGTTGCATAACGTATTATAATCATTCAGTTTTTTTATGTTAAAAAATCAGACCTCGAAAAAAGGGATTAAGACCTTTGTTCTTTTTTATGTATTGCTAATTGGACTAACATTGTTAAAAAATCAGACCTCGAAAAAAGGGATTAAGACGGGAGCTCCACCGTGTGGGTTACCACCACGGTCAGCAGTTAAAAAATCAGACCTCGAAAAAAGGGATTAAGACATAGCTACCACGGGCCTCGCCGTTAAGAGGACTGAGTGGAATGTTAAAAAATCAGACCTCGAAAAAAGGGATTAAGACATAGCTACCACGGGCCTCGCCGTTAAGAGGACTGAGTGGAATGTTAAAAAATCAGACCTCGAAAAAAGGGATTAAGACGTTGGCCGCGTTTGCATAAATTCTTGAAAACTTTTCGTTAAAAAATCAGACCTCGAAAAAAGGGATTAAGAGGCTACATCAACCGCTTCCTTCGGCTGACCGTCCATGTTGTGGTTTAATCCGTTATAGGGGAGGTAAAAAATGGTTGTAAAAAGTGAACTGTATGAAGCGTTGGTCGTTGAGAGAAAGGCATGCCAGGCGTGTGAGGGTTTACTCAATCCTTCCATGATAGATGGTGGAGTTTACGATTGTGACCATATCGGCGCGTGGACGCGATGGGCCGGGAATCTCGACGCGGAAGTTATTATCGTTGGTCAGGATTTCAGTGAACTGGATTTTTTCAGGTCGCATCAGGGGCACCCTTCCACGGGCGCCAATATTTCGTCGACCAACAGAAACCTTATCCGGCTTATCCAGGAAGGCCTGGGATTCGATATTGCCCCCTATGAGATTGGCCGTGAGACGAAAAGCCCCCTCTTCTTCACAAATTCCGTTCTGTGTATCAAGCCGGGCAAGGCCAGTGATCCATTGAAACAGTCTTGGGCGAACCAATGCTGCAAGAAGTTTCTTAAGCCTCTTGTCGAAACAATTATCAGGCCAAAGGCGGTCATCACCCTTTCGACAACCGCCTACAAGGGAGTTAAATCAGCCTTTGGAATCAAGGCCAGCAATGCGCTTCGAGATGTGGTTGGCAGTGAAGAGGGTATATCCCTGAATGGATCCTGCGTTCTTTTTCCCATGTATCACTGTGGGGGCCTTGGGTTGGTGAACCGCAAGTTTAGCTCGCAATTGGAAGATTGGGAAAAAGTGGGGCGTTTTTTACGGAAAGGGCGGCAATAGGTGACGTCCTTACAAATTCCAATCCACGCGCCGCCAACGGCGGAAGCTGACCCGAGAGCTCTCGTGTATGTGTTCTTTTAAGGTTGCCATTACCCCGTTTGTTTGCTAAGAAATGAGAGATTCTGTCCCTTGCCATAAGGAACAACCTCTTTTTAAGGAGGAAGGCTTTCAAGAATGGCAACATACCCTGAATCCCCAGCGCCTTCTTGATGCGTGGGGGAACAAAACGCCCGGGCAGAAATCTTCCCAAGGAAAATTGAGCCCAACTTCAACCGTTAGTTGTGCGGAGAGGAACAGTGCTAGAACGATTATTTGTTTACGGAACGCTGGGACCGGGTCGACCGAATGAGCATGTGCTTACTGCAATCGGTGGTTCTTGGAAAACCGCTACCGTAACCGGGACCCTTCGGTATGAAGGCTGGGGTGCAGAAATAGGATATCCTGGTATCGTCCTTGACGAGAATGGCGGGGAGGTTGAAGGTTTTCTTTTCATATCGGAAAACTTAGACGCTCATTGGGCTGTCCTCGATGAGTTTGAAGGTGAAGATTATAAGCGAGTGCTGACTAAAGTGAAGTTAGAAGATGGAAGCCTGGTCGATGCCTACATTTACACATTACGATCAACATGAGGGGCACCATGCCAAGGAGGCAATAGGGGACGTCTACCAACGGCGGATTCATTCAAAATCTGCCATTGGTAGATTCACCGCGGGTAAGTCTGGCAGGCGGCTATCAAGGCCAATCCCGTCAATCCTGTTCATCTGGTCCAATTTATAGTCCGAGGCTGAAGATGTTCAAGGTTCAACGTTCAAGGTTAAAAGTAGTGAAAAGTGACGAGTAAATAGTGACGAGAAAAATCAAAAAATCTGCGGATGATTATGGTTCAGTAGTCTGAAGGTTGGCCTGCCTGCCGAAGCCTTGGGGCAGGCAGGGGCTAACGCCCCTGGAAGTCCGAAGTTTGAAGTGTTTTGCTTTGAGCCTTGAGCTTTCACCTGATTTTAATCTGTGTCCACCTGTGCCGAACCGTGGCCGATAGAAGCGCCTAAGACGCTCCCGATTTTGGGACTTGACATTTTGAAAAAACTTCATTAAATTTATTTTGAAGCATCAAGAAGGGCTGACGCCCGCCAACCTGCCTCCCCGGGCAAGGTGGTTTCCCGAAAGGGAGATGTGGCCGTAAGAAACGGCAACGAAACGGGGATACAGACGAAGCGCTTTGCGTCAGCCTCCTTGGTGACATCACCTTGGAGGTTTTTTTGTGACCGTTTTTCTCTTTCTCTCCCAAGCTATTCATTTCTTGCCTGCCTTTTCCTGGCCGGTTCGCGCCCGCGACCCCCCGGGAATAGTTGTTTCCACCCGGGGACGGCTGTTTCCGGATCCCCGTGGCATTCCCAAGTTACCACTTCAAGAAAAGGAGGCACGTAAAATGGAAAAGCCAAAAGTTTTTAAGTGTTATGATGAAAAAATCGATCAACCCCTGGTCGATGCGGTTAAGCTCCTCTACGAGGACATCAAGAAACAAGAAAAAGGTTACGTCGCCGTCTTTTTCCACCGGGACCTGAGATCGGAGGAAAAAGGATTGTTCGCGCAGATCGTTCATGGCCATCATCTCGAAACGGAACTTCCTATCCTTACGGAAGGCGTTCCCCCTGAGTATTGGCAGGATGTTCGAAACAATTTAAAAATGTTCCAACAGGATACGCACGCAAAAGCGGAATCCCCTTCCACTTTTGATAAGTCCAAATTAGCGCTTCTCGACGATTTGGGATATATCTTCACCGACGGCCGGGAATACACGTTGTTTGGTGACGCGTTTCCATGTGAATCCGTGGACACGGAGAAAAAAGACGAGGCCAACTGGACGCATCTAAAAAACTACTTTTCCGAAGCGATCAAACTACTCTTAAAAGTGACCAACGCTTTCCAGGAAAAACCTTTTTCAAAAATTCCCTTCTGTATCTTGAGCTACAACGCCTTTCCGAAAGAGACGGGCGCAAAACCCAGGAACTACGTCACGATCTCGTCATTGTGTTACGATCAAAGCAGACCACAAAGATTACTATACTTCAAAAGGCTCCGGTGTGAGTCATTTGTCCATTTAAAGGACTGGGAACCGAAGGTTCGTCAACTGCTCACGTCAGACTATCTGCCCGATATCTTCTACGGTTACGTGGAAATACTCTTGATGCTGAAAGATCAGAGCGAGATCGAATTATTGGGAAATTCCAGGGAAGACCCAAAAACCGGTCCCGACAGAACCCGACAGGAAAGGCTGCGGGAGCTCTTCGTTGAATTTTTCCCCCGGCACTTGCGTCTGGACATCCTGGCGTTCTACCATGTTTTTTGGGAGATCCTTATCGTCCCGTTGCGTTTGGTCGGGACATTGACATTAGATCAGCGTATCGTGGACACATGCATGGAAAATTACGCTATCGACACCGAATTTCGTGATCTCCTGAAATCGCGCCTGACGGTAGGAGATCTGGATTTCCTGGAAAACCTCGCGAAAGAAACTCCCACGGCCGATACCTTACTCGCAAACATCCTCATACCCCAGATCTATCCCAAAAGGGCGAAGGAAATCTACCAGCGGTGGTTTTCTCGGGATAAGTCCTCCTTTATCAAGGGCTTTCCCGAGGAAATTGGGGAGATTTTCTACTATGCCGAGCCCGCGACGATCCGAAACCTCATCGATATCCTTGTTGTCGAGCACACCGACAACTTCCGGGAGATCCTTGTAAAAAAATACCTCCGAGACAAGGACCCCGCTACCCGAGCCCTTGCCGTCTTATGCCTGGCTCACGCCTGTGTGGCGGGAAGAATCCAGAAAATAGACGTCATGGACGTGGATTTTCTCTTTTATGATCAAAGCGGATTTGTCAAAAGAACCATCCTGAAGAACATTACGAAGATCTGCGAGCCGAATTTCTACGTCTACGAAGGGGTGGAAAGTCTCTGCCATGATCCGGATATCGCCTTGCTCGCCTTGGAAAAATACCTGGAGTTGAGAGGCCCGACGGCAAATGCCTTGAAACTGCTCATCCCTTACATGGAAGAGGGAGAAACATCAGATCCAGCCCGCAAGGGAAACTTCCTCTTTTGGTGGTTCTACTGCGTTGAGAAGGCGGAAGAGGCATGCGATGAGGAATGTCTCGAGGTTATCCTTTCCATGCTTGACAACCCGAGATTGAGACGTCACGCCATCACGGCCATGGTCTGGGTCGGCCGTCCAGAACACCTTCCACGGCTCAAAAAGTTGGTTCCTTATGTCAACGAATACGAGATGGAATGGTTGAGGCGCGCGATCCAGACACTTGGAGGAGATTCCGAAGGTTTGTGGGAAGATTTCAAAAAAATCAGGGCGCACGGGATGATAAAGGGGTTTATTTCACACCGTATTATTCAACCCGCCTCTAAGAGGGCGAAAAAAATCAAGAAGGCGCTTCAGTCAGATCCATAGATGACAAAGAGGGGCCTGCCGGGAGAGCATGGAACGGCGGGCCCCCTCCATCTTACCCATTTCCGGTCTACCCATTTCCGGCCAAGCCTTTTTTGTGTAACTTGTTCGTGGAATCGTGTTTAATCTTGTCCATCCCGTCAATCCCGTCCGCATTTAGTCAGAAGGTCGTGGTGGAATATACATTCGCGGATTCAATTTTCTTTTTGCGGTTTGACGAGTATAAAAAGAGATGATAATGATTTATTACAAGCAAAAATTCTTGGAGGTAAAAGATGAAGAGCGAATGGAAAAAGACCCTTGTTGCCATTGGTTTCATGGTTGCCCTCACGTTGCTGGCGGCCGCCCCGGCGATGGCGAGAAACATCCTCAGGAGCGGCCAGATGATCTACCAGGGAGAGGCCCTCAAGTCCCCCAACGGGCGGTTCAAGCTCGTCCTGCAAAACGACGGCAACCTTGTTCTGTACGACAGAGGAAGGGCCCTTTGGTCCTCCGGGACGAACGGAAAGAACGCCCGGAAACTGGTTATGCAGAGCGACGGCAATCTGGTCCTCTATGGCCCCAACGGTCCCGTGTGGGCGACGAACACGTCGGGAAACCGGGGAGCCTACCTCATGCTCCAGGACGACGGGAACCTCGTCATTTACAAGGCGGTCTGGTCCACCCACACGATCCGCTGACTCTTTCCAGATTATCATTCCCTTTCTATGGACACGGAAGGAACGGACATCCTGCCCATACCCCGGGATTCTGTTCCCTTGTGATTTTCCCGACGGCCTGATATAAACCCTCCAAAGGAGGAACTATGCTCAGTTCCTGGCTGAACCACCGGCTGGATCCCATCGTCTATAAGCTGTCACCCAAGAGATCAAATCGGGCCATCCATCCGAACATCCTTACCATCTTGGGATGCGTGACCAACCTCGCCTCGGGGATCGTTTTTGGCTTCGGTCACCTGCTTTTGGGGGGAATCCTCCTCTTGCTGGGCGGCTTCTTCGACATGCTGGACGGGGCCGTGGCACGCCAGGAATCGCGCGTTACCCCGTTCGGGGGCTTCCTCGACTCCGTTCTCGACCGTTACGCCGACCAGTTCGTTCTTTTCGGCATTCTAATCTATTTCTCCCGTCTTGGGGAGCTTTCCTGGGTCATTGTGACGGCTGTCGCCGTCATCGGCACTACGGTGACACCTTACGCCCGGGCGCGGGCGGAGAACATCATTGATGAGTGCCGCGTGGGTATCCTGGAGCGTCCGGAACGGGTCATTGTTCTGGCGACGGGCGCGCTTTTTGGGTTTTTGCCCTATGCCATCCTGATCATCATGGTGTTGTCAAACGTCACGGTCATCCAACGCATCTACCATACCTATAAAAGATCCGTCCGGCGACCTTGAGATCGTCATCTGTGACGCGTAACGAAAAAGTTTTAGTTTTAGGTTATACGTGGATATTGTGAAATCTCTGTTAATCCCGTCTAAAAAGCCATGATCTGTGACGTGTAACGCATGACGAGAAAGGCGGGGAGATAGGATTCGCGCATGGCTTGTTCATCACGCGTCAAGGAACCTTAGTCTGACGGGCGGCTTGTCTGCGTGTGACGCACGAGCATGCCCGGCCAGGGGCTTCCCCTCCGGGGGCCTAATTCCAAGGGCCTTTTTCCTTTCCGAACATGGAGAAATTTGATATGCGTCACGCAGGTTCTGAATCACAACTCCAATGTTTGCCAATGATACCAATAACCTGGTCATCTATTATCACACGATGTTCAACAGGAGAATCAGAAAAATTGATTTGAGGAAAATCGATTTCAGGGGTGGAGCTATCCGGGGCGTTCCCCTTGACAAAAAAGGACTCAGGATGTTGAGGACATAACGACGGGCCTGCGGCGCAAAGGCTCTTAGGATGCAAGGAGGAGGGGGCGAGATGCCGAAAAAGATGCCCGCGCGTTGTTGAAAAGAAAATTCTTCCAGGACATAGGGAGAAAGGATACAGGCTGGATGAGTCATTAACGTTACTATTTTTGAATTTTGAAGGAAATGGACCCCAATCAGAATGTCCTGGGGAAGGCCCGGTGCCTCGTTGGCGATGACGAGAATTTCCGGGAACCTTTGCCACGGAAAGATCTTCTGCGGCGCGGGTCTGAAACGCCGGATGCGTGTCTGATGCCCGGGTAGGGGGAGAGGGGTTAGGGGATGCTCGGCAGCCCTACAAGGCCTTCCAGACGAGGGCGCAGGCCTCAACGGAGATTTCGGCGCGCCGGGGCTTGACAGCAATCTCGTCGATGGGAAAGTTCTCCGGGTCGTATTTTTCGTCCAGCCGTTCGATCTTGTCGTTCAGGGCAGCCTCCAGTTCCTGGAATTCCCGCTCGATCTCCGCGACCTGGGCGCGAGCCCGCGACACGTCCTCCCGCTCCTTCATCACCCGCTTGCCGCTCTTTAGGGCGGTACCGACCCTTCCCACGGAACGCCGCCCGAATAAGGCCCCCAGGACCGCGACCCCCGCGTTGATGAGGGAATCGGTGGTCTTGGAGGCCACGTCCGCCTCCTCCTTGGCCAACCTTTCCTGGGCCTTGGCGTAACGCCGCTGGATCATCTTTTCCTTCTTATCGAACCGTTCCTGGAGCTTTTCGATCTCGGCCTCCTTGAGGTCCCGGATCCTGTCCTGGACCTTGACCTTGAAATCGGGCAAGGCCTCTCTCGGGGCGGACTTCAGCTTGAGTTTTCTACACCGATACAGGGTCACGCGCCGCGTCCGGTAGAGATGATTCGAAAGGGACTTCTCGAAGGGCTTGCAGTCCCGGGCATCCGTCACGAACCCTGGAAGGGACGCAAAGGCCGCCTCCGCGGGCGGTTTCTTCGGGTAATTTTCGAAATCCTCCGCGCAGGGCGCGGCCTCTTCCCAGTCGATCTCCTCCACCTCAGGGTCCAGCAAAACCTCGAGGCATACCGTCTCTGTCTCGTCGATCCCGTGAGTCTGGTTGAAAAAACCGACGCGCGCCTTGGCGCCCATCCAAGGCTCGTAGCGCGGGGCCTCACCGAGGGCCGGCTGGTAAACCTGGGGAATTTCCCCAGAGACGATGGGCAGCACGGAGGGGGCCGTCTTTCCTTTCGTCGTCTTTCTGCCGGGCTTCTCGGCCCGGGAAGGCGCCGGTGTTTCGCCCCTCTTCTTGTGGCGCATCAGGAGGGCGATCTCATCCCGCTTCAAGGGTCCCTTCAGGAAGCTCAAGACCCATCGTGTCGTAAAGAGACGGATTTCGTCCAGGTGCGCGCTCTTCAGGAAGAAGGTTCGCTTCTTTAGGTTGGCCAGGAGTTCCCGGATCCGTCCCTTGTCGAACCCCCCGTCCAGCTTGTCGCCGAGTCCGTCGATGATGCGATCAACGTCCTGCCGCGTCTGAAGGCGCCCGATGAACCAAGTGCCGATGTTGGAAAGCCCTTTGTAATCGAGGTCGACGGGGTTCTGGGTGCTCAGGATCACGCCGATCCCGAAGGCCCGGGCCTGCTTCAACAGAAGCATCATGGGTTCCTTGGAAGGGGGATTCTTCTGGGGAGGGAAGAACCCGTAAATTTCGTCCATGTAGAGGAGGGTCTTGAGGGAACTGGTTCCGCTCTGACGGCGCATCCAGGCGATGTATCGGTTGAGCAGGAGGGTCACGAAGAACATGCGTTCTTCGTCGCTCAGGTGGGCGATAGAGAAAATGGAGACCCGCGCCTTTCCCTCCGCGTCGTAAAGAATCTTCTGGATATCCAGGGAGACCCCGTTCATCCAGTTCTCAAAGGAAGGGGAGGCAATGACATTGTTGAACAGGGTCGCCAGCTTGAAGCGTTCGTTTTGAGGATAGAAACTCTTTAGAGGAAGCACACCGATCTTGTCGAAAGGGGGATTGATGACCATGGCGATGAGCCCTTCCAGGGTCACCCCGCGCTTTTCCATCCAGAGGGTTTTCAGGATATTTCCCAGGAGAATATATTCCTTCGACTCGAGGGGATCGGCCTCGATGGAGATCAGCGCGAGAAGGGAAGCCACCGTGGCGTGGATGTATGAGGCGAACATGTCCGCGTCTTCGAGGATCTCTTCCCCCGGTGCATCCAGGGAGCTCAGGACGGAAACGCTCACCCCGGCGCTGCTTCCCGGGGTATAGATGGTCACGTCGTGGGACTTGAGTCTCTTGATACGCGAAACATCCTGCTGGAAATCCTCCAGGCCCTTTCGCCAGGTTTCGGCCGTCTTTTTGGCGTAAGCCGCCACGTCCACGCCTTTCGTCTCGGCCTCGTCCCGCACCCAGGGCTCGAAATCCTTGGGGCGCAGTCCCTCGAAGGTTAGACAAAGGTTTCCCATGTCTCCCTTCGGGTCGATGACGATGGCGGGAATGTTGTCGATAGCCGCTTCCTCGATGAGACCGATTCCCAGGCCTGTCTTCCCGCTCCCCGTCATGCCGATGATGGCGGCATGCGTGGTGAAATGCTTTGATTTCATCAGGGTTAGGACATCTGTCGGTTCGAAGTTTTCTTCGTCCACGTCCTTTCCCAGATAAAACAACCCCAGTTTTTCGAATAGTTCGCTCACGTGTCTTCCCCTTCCTCTAACAAATTTCTCGCTTCAAACCCGGCCCGCGCGTAAATATATCACAGCCATCGTCCCCTATCCCACGCGAGAAAAAAGGACGGAAATCCCCTCTTTCTATCGAAAGGTTCTTTTCCATCCTCAAATCCGGGAAATTTCAACTCCCGGCACCATGTCCCCTGTGCCACGTGGGACGCTGACATTCGGGGCTGTTTGGTGTTCCGACCCTCAGTGGGTAACGAC
>JALSPC010000123.1 GCA_026986155.1 bacterium | reverse complement strand
ATCTGTCGCCTTGGACGCCCTGTCGAACACCATGGCCTTGACCTTACCGTTCTCCCCGATGATTCTCTTGGGAACCCTGAGATCGAGTATCTCAATCCCCTCGCGTTTCAGCTCTTCCAACTCTTCCCGGCCCTGAATGGTCTGAGCCGCCGGCATTTCCTCGAGGGAGCGACGGTAGATGATCCGCGGTTTCAACCCCCTCCGGAGGGTATCCCTCGCCACATCCAGCGTCTCCCAGTCGGGAGATTCAGAAAAAGGCAGCTCCGTCAAGTGCCGCCATGCCGTGCGGGCCGCGTCGAGGGCCACACGCCCGCCTCCAACGATGATGACATCCCTGCCAAGATCCAGCCGATAGTTTCCCGTACTGGCGTTTAGCAGATAGTCGACCGCCTTGACGACCCCGTCCAGGTCCGCTCCAGGGATATCGAGATCCGTTCCCTTGAAGGCTCCCGTGGAGAGAAACACGCTTTCATATCCCTCGGCCAGCAGTTCGCGAATGCCGAATTCCTTCGTCAAGGGGGTGTTCAACCTGAGATCGATCCCCAGGGACAATATTTCTTCGATTTCTTTTTCAATGGTTTCTCTCGGTAGCCGGTATTCGGGAATATGCAGCCGCATCGCCCCGCCCACCACGCCCGAGGCCTCGAAAAGAGTCACCTGAAAGCCCATCACGACCAGATCGTGCGCGCAGGCCAAGCCCGCGGGACCGGCCCCGACTACCGCCACTTTTCTTCCCTTTCCAATCTTCCGTTCCTGAAGAGCGGGAAGGTTCCACGGCAACTGATTTCCAGGGTCCCGTTCGCCCTCGAGGAGTCGGCGATAGGTTCCGGAACTCCGGGATTCTGGGCCGAAAAGCGTGGTCACGAAACGTTTAAGCGCCCGTATCGTAATTGGTGAATCGACGTTCCCTCTCCTGCAGGCGTCCTCGCAAAACGCCGCGCAGACCTTTCCGCAAATCGCGGCCGCCGGGTTCGGGGAACGGGCCACGAGATACGCCTCTTCGAAACGCTCCTCGGCGATGAGCTGCACGTATTTCCCGGCATCCGTGTGCACGGGGCACGCATCAAGGCACGGCACGTTTTCACGATACCCCCGCCAGTCGCGGAGCCTTACCCGGAATTTCCCGGGGATATCCTCTTTCTCCCCAAAGGCCGACTTGATGGCCTGGTGCATCTCGTTCTGGTCCACCGGCTTGAAAATCTGGTAGAAAAACCCGTTTTCCCGGATCTTTTTCCCGAGTTGGAAAGAATGATCTCCCGTCAGTGCGAGAAACCGGGTCGTCTTGCCCCATTTCTTCGCGGCATCAATGAAACCGAAATCATCCATTCCCTGGAGATCAAAATCAACGATGGCAAGGCGCACATCCTGCTTGTCAAGATGATCTACGAAAAGATCGAAGTCGGAGACGACACGATAGTCGATCCCCTCTTTACCCAAAAGGGTGCTGGCAATCTGCGAGATTTGTTCGTCATCCGTCCCGATGATAACGTCCATTCATTCCCCCCCGGTCGAGGATTTGCGCGTAATCACCATAATTGAATTAAGCAAAATCGATGCCGTAATGAAGAATCAACAATCCTTTAAAAATTCAGGGTGTTACGTCATGGCCGAAGAAGAATCCCCGCCATCCCCGTGCACCCTCTTTCGCCGTTATGCGCGAAATCGGTCAAAACATCAATAAAATCAATGCAATAGACAAATGGGACATTTGTGTCCCACGTGTCCCATCCGTGTCCCTCATGCCGCGGATTCGCGGATTACCGTTTCAACAAGCCATGTTTTTTGAGTAGCCGGTGAATCGTCTTGCGGTTAACACCCGCCCTTCTCGCGGCTAGAGAAACGTTTCCCCCGCAAAATTCCATCAGGTTTTCCAGATATTTCTTTTCAAAGGTCTCAATGAGACGGCACTTCGCGTCCTCGAAAGGAAGGCTCAAGTCCAAAGCTCCTGAACCGCATCCCTCCATTTCCCGGATCCTTTCGGGAAGATCTTCCGGCAGCAAAATCTCCTCCTCGGAAAGCGCCACTGCCTGTTCGATAACATTCTGAAGCTCCCGGACGTTGCCTGGCCACGGGTACGCCTCCATCTGGGCAAGCGCGGACTGGGAAACCTTCTTTAAGGATTTGTCGAAGACCTCGCAGTAATGTTGGAGAAAATGCTCGATGAGTAGCGGAATGTCTTCCTTCCTCTCCCGCAAAGGGGGAAGATAGATGGAAATGACGTTCAGGCGGTAGAATAAGTCCTGGCGAAACGACCTCTCATCCATGGCCTTTACAAGGTCCCGGTTTGTGGCGGAGATGATGCGCACATCGACACGAATAAGTTGGCGCCCCCCGATCCTTCTGAACTGCCGTTCCTGGAGAACGCGTAACAGTTTCGACTGCATGGAAATCGGCATTTCTCCAATTTCGTCGAGAAAAAGGGTCCCGCCGTCCGCGTATTCGAAAATGCCATGCTTGGTTCGATACGCATCCGTGAACGCCCCCCGCTCAAACCCGAACAATTCGCTTTCAAGTAGGCTCTCAGGTAAAGCGGCGCAATCCAGGGGAATAAAGGGACGGGACGCGCGTAGGCTGTTCTCATGGATCAAATGAGCGATCAGTTCCTTCCCCGTCCCACTCTCTCCACAGACGAGGACATTGGAATCCGTTTTGGCCACCTTTTCCGCCGTTTTCAAAACATTTATCAATGCGGAACTTTTCCCAACGATCTTTTCCAATCCCATGAGTGAAATGTCGGATCGAAGGCCAGCGTTTTTCTCACCTGTTTCCTTTTCTTCCGAGGATACGGATGAAAAATAAATTTTTTTTGCCGCCGCGAACGTGGCCCGCGCGGAGACCTTCGAGGAAAAAACCATGACAGGCGCGTAAAACCCATTCTGCGTAAATGCCTCCAACAAACGTTCCGGCCGCGGGATCCGTGTGTCCACAAGGAGACAAAGCGGTTTCGTTTCGTAAATCATATTTAGAAGATCATTAAGAGGGGGGGGCATAAACATGAGATCCATGCCTTGCGCCCTGCCAGAAAAATCCCTTTCTATTTCGGGATCATCCGTGATTACAACCACTTTTGACATTGCTTAGCCCGTGAAACGTGAAGTCAACCCATTTTATGCTTTCACATAATAACCCTACTGCTGTTTTACAAAAAATACAAGCACAGTAAATTTAATGAACTCGTAAGAACCCACGTTAAAAAGCTTCAAGCTCAAGGAGCGCGATTCGCGAGGGGTGAATCGTACTTATAGGACGCTGTAATGGCGAAAGATACAACCCGATCTGTCTGCGTGCCACGCACAGAGAGGCACAGAAATGCGACTTTTAAGAAGCCTTCAAATTTGACTACAGGAAGGGAAAATCACGATATCAATTTATAAAATGATAGTTGTTTCCTCCCGCAGCACGAAAAGAATTTATCACTCGTTCAAGACTCATTTTTTGACTGTCCGAACCGGCAAAGCCCGGAAGTGACGCTTGTGCACCATGCGGTCGGTGTAACGGTATCCCCTCGAGAAATTGTACGCGTAGGCGGTGATGGTCAAAGCGTCGCGAGCCCAAACCCATCCGCAGCTCAACTGAATGGCAGGGTTGACCCGCACCCGGTTTCCGCATGTTGTCTTGTAGCCCTTTTCTGAAGGATCATACAGGGTTTCGAGCTCCTTAATGGTAGGCATCCGCCAGTCTTCGTACTTGCTCAGAATGATGTGTTCGCAGTAGGCCTTGGCGTCATGCCAGGTAATATCCCCCTGGTTGTCGTACTTCGCCCACATAAGATTCGTTTTCGTGTCGGTGACCGTTCCGTCGTTGTTGTCGATGAATCTGCCTTGAGCCATGAGATGGCCAACTCCCAGCCCAAGGATGAAGATGGCCAAGACGAGAATGCAGATGATCTTGTTGGATTGTTTCATACCCTTTCCTCCTGCGTGGATGTTTAAAGGGTATCGTCCTCCTTGAAAGAGAGCTCGAATGAACCCTTGGGTATGGGGACGACGAGCACGGGTTTCCGGATATGCCTCAAAACCCGTTGTGTCACACCGCCCAAAAAGGTGTATTTGAGAACCTCCTTGCTATGGGCTCCCATGATGACCATATCCACGTCGTCCGCCTCGGCGGCCTCAAGGATACGAACCGCGGGATCCCCTTCCTGAACCTCGATGGAAATCCTTTCCGTCATCTGTGCTTTTTCTTCCTCGGAGAGTTCGCGCTTGGCATAATTGTCCAAACGTCTTTTCAGCCTTTGGAGCACATTTTTTAAGGCCTCTTCCCGTGCCTTTTTGAAACTGTTTTCCCCCATCTGGACAACCACGGGCACCTCATCCACGGGATTGAATCCCTTGACGACCGTCAGGATGACGACCTCCGCGTCGAAAGATTTCATGAATCGGACGGCGTAGCGAAAGGCGTAAGCCGCGTTCCGGCTGAGATCCGTCACGTAAAGGATCTTTTTGATTTCCGGTATCATATATTTTCCTCCTTTATGCCTGTGCCGCTTCAGCGGCCCGTGCCCTCGGTTTTTGCATCAGGTAGATAAGGGCGTAGATGATGATCCCGACCAGGCCGACAAGAAACGGCCCCCATCCCTTGCCAAGGTCGAAGACACTCGCCACGTATTTGGGACGCAATAGGGCAAAAGTAACCGCGCCGAGCAGAATGAACTCGTAGATCCGGTTTCTCACGAGGAAGTAATTCAGGGTGAGGTTGGCGAAGGCGAACATGGCCACGGTGCTCGTGAAGAATATCCAGGCGGCGTGCCAGATGGAATGGATGTTGATCAGGAGGAGATCGGTGTTATACATGAACATGAAGGGTAAAATGGCAGTCCGGATATCGTAGGAGAACCCCTTCACCCCCGTCTTGATGGGATCCGACCCGGCGATGGCCGCGGCGGCGTAGGCCGCCAGCCCCACCGGCGGGGTATCATCCGCGATGATTCCAAAGAAGAAGACGAAGAGGTGCGCGGCCACCAGAGGAAAGACAACCCCGGCCTTCGCCCCGAGGGTCACGATGACGTTGGCCGTCAACGAGGCCAGGACGATGTAGGTCGCCGTGGTGGGAAGCCCCATCCCGAGAATCAGGCTGGCGATAGCCGTGATGACGAGGATGGCAACAAAGTTCCCCTGGGCGATGGTGTCAATGACTTCGGTAATGATACCGCCCAGCCCCATGGTCACGACACCCACGATGATGCCCGCCGCCGCGACGGCGACGCCGATTCCCATCATGCTCTTGCCGCCGGAGACCAGGGAATTCCAGACGATTTCCCCCGCATCCTTCAGGGCAAGCCCCAGAGAAATGCCGTGTTTTTTCGCCTGAATGAGATTCTGGATGATGATAAGGGCCACGAGAACGATAATCGCGTAAAAAGCGGCCAGGGCCGGAGAGTGCCTCAGCACCACCAGTTCGTAAACGAGAAAAATCAGGGGGATGATGTAATGCAATCCCTTAAAGAAGGTGGACCAGAAGGGGGGAATATCCTCCTTCTTCATCCCCTTGAGGCCGAGTCGCGTGGCCTCCACGTGGGTGATGTACATCAAGGCGATGTAGGAGATAATCGCCGGGATGAAGGCCACCTTGACCACCTCGATATAGGGCATGTTGCAGTATTCCGCGATGATGAAGGCCGCGGCTCCCATGATGGGCGGCATCAATTGGCCGTTGGTGCTGCATGCCACCTCGACGGAGGCGGCAATGTAATCGGGATATCCCGTCCGTTTCATCAGGGGGATGGTGAATGTCCCGGTGGTGACCACGTTGGCGATACTGGATCCGGAAACGAGACCGGTCAGCCCGCTGGCCAGGACCGCCGCCTTGGCGGGACCGCCCCTGAAACGTCCCAGGACGCTGAAGGCAAGGTGGACGAAATATTCCCCGGCTCCAGCCTTTTCAAGCATGGCGCCGAAGAGAACGAAGAGAAAGACGATGGTCGCCGACACATCCAATGGAATCCCGTAGATTCCCTCCGTTGACATGGTAATCTGGCCGATAAACCGGTTCAGGGAAACCCCTTTGAAGGCCAAGATGTCCGGCATGTAGGGACCGTAGAAACTATAGAGGATGAAGGCGATGGCAACAATGGGCAAGGCGGGCCCGAGGGATCTGCGCGCGGCTTCCAGCAAAAGGACCAGGAGCATGACGCCCATTACGATATCCAGGGTATTGGGCGCGCCCATCCGCCCGCTGATGCCGGTGTAGTCATAGGCGATATAGAGGGCGGAGGCGGCCGCCAAGATGGCGACCACATAATCGAACAGCGTAAAGCGGTCCCGCACGGAAAAGTATCCAAAAATCTTCCCTTTCCGGACCTTTTTGAACATGGGGTAACTCAGAAAAACCAGAACAATCGCGAATGCCAAGTGAATGGCCCGTATATATACGGCATTTAGGATAAGGACAGATGGAAGGGCCAACTGAAACAGCGACCATGCGGCGGCGATACAGGGAACCAGCCAGCGCGCCGGACCTTTTACCGATTTCAGCCCTTCTTCCGACGCCTTGACAAGTTCCTGCGCCTTGGCAATTCCCTCTTCCGGAGCCTCAACATTAAGCTCGACCTCTTTTTCCGCCACGGCAATCCTCCATGTAACGGGGTGTTGAAAGAAAAAGGGCAGGGAGGGAGAAAGTTTCCTCCCTGCCTCAATCGTTCGCCTTTACTTGATGAGAGACTTGGGAATGTACTTGATCAACCCGCTTTCTTTATAATACTTCAGGGCGCCCGGATGGATCGGGGCGGTTAGTCCCGTCAGCATGTTCTGTTTCGTCAGAACGCCAAAGGCGGGATGCAGTTTCTTGAAAGTCTCAAGATTGTCGAAGATCTCCTTGGTGATGTCGTAAACGACCCACGCTGGGACCTTTTTGTTGGTGCAGAACGTGGCCTTGACCGCGATGGTGGGGACATCCTTCTTGTTGGCGGCGCCGGGATAGAACTTGACGGGAATGAACGCCTTGGCAAAATAGGAATGTTTCTTGATCAGCGGCATGATAATGCTGTCAGGTACGGGCACGAAGCGAACCTTGCGTTTCCCCGAAGTGGCCTCCTTGATAGAGCCGTTGGGGTGTCCCACGGTGTAGAAGAAGGCGTCGATCCGGCCGTCCTGCAGCATCTGCGCGGATTCCACCGCTTTCATACCTTCGGCCTTGATGTCTTTCTTCCAATCGATTCCGGCCTGCGTGAGAAGGTCGATGGCCTCGCCTCTCGTGCCTGAGCCCGGATTTCCGATGTTGATGTGTTTTCCTTTCAGATCCACGAATGTCTTGATGCCGGTGTCGTCACCCGCGATGATGGTCACCGATTCGGGATGAAAACTGCAGATGGAACGTAGGGCCTTCTGCGGTCCCTTTTTGGCCCATTCCTTCTGGCCGTGCCATGCATCGTACTGGCGGCTCGATTCAACGATTCCGAATTCCAAGTCGCCGGAAAGAATGGCGTTGATATTGAACACGGACCCGCCGGTCGATTCGACCGTCACCTTCAGGTGATACTGTTTCGCTTTTTTATTCACGATCTTGCTGATGGCGCCGCCCGTCGGATAGTAAACGCCCGTAACACCACCCGTTCCGATGGTCACGAACGTAATCTTCGCGGAAGCCGCGCCCGGGGTCATCATTCCCACAGCCAGGAAACAGATGGAAATGATTCCAACCAGCATGCCTAATTTAAACCTTTTCATTCAATACCCCTCCTTGTTTGTCGTTTTTTTCTTTATATGTTTACTCACACGCTTACGCCGGCATCCCATATCCCGGCATTTCTTTTCCACCACCTCCTTTCTCTATGAAATTCAAATCACTTTTTACCAAAGATAAAATCCTGTTACCAAAACCCAACGGCATTGTCAAGACACCCTCGAATATCCCATTATTGACAAACATAGTTTGATTATGTATATACTGCAATATTTCTTTATTTTGTAGGATAAAATACAAAATTTGGGAGCGTAGCTTGAAGGATTTGATTAAGACCCAGACAGCCAGATTGACCCCTTCTCAGAAAAAGGTCCTTAAATATATCTTCAACAACCTTGAAGATTGCGTTTTTCTCACGGCCTCCGCCCTTGGCCGGAAAACGGGAGTGAGCGAAGCGACGATCATTAGGCTGGCCCAGAGTCTTGGATTCCGGGGATTTCCGGATTTCCAAAAAAATCTCCGGGAGCACCTTCAAGAGCGTTTGACCACGGTGAGTCGCCTCGAAAAGACCCTGGAACACCCTGAGTCCTCAGAGTCGCTTCTCGGGATTTTGAAGATAGACATCAAAAATATTTCCCGCATGGCGGAATCCATATCCGAAAAAACCTTCAAGGAAATCGTTTCGCACCTGTGGAGGGCAAAGAAAATCTTTATCATCGGTCTTCGAAGTGCCTACGGTCTCGCTGTTTATATGAAGTTTGGGCTCCGGTTCCTCGGAAAGGATGTCGCGCTCCTCGACCCGTCCCAATGGGACCAGTGGGATCAACTCGTTTCTCTTGGCAGAGACAGTTTTGTCATCGGCATCAGCTTTCCCCGTTACGCGAGGATGACCATCGACGCGGTAGCATTCGCCCGCGAAAGACGATGCCGCATCCTCGCAATCACCGACAGCCTCGTTTCCCCCCTCACCACCTATAGCGATTGGATCCTTGTCGCGCCATGCGAATCCTATTCCTATATGGATTCCTTTACCGCCGCCATGGCTCTCATCCATTCGCTGCTTACCGCCATGAGCCTGAAGAAACCCGACAAGGCCCTCGAGGCCTTCAAAAGGCTGGAAGAGCTATGGGACAAAGAGGGAATCTACTACAGCCCGTCCCGCGAGAATCCGCCCCTGCTATAATCTCTAACTCTCATTTCCAAGCCAATTCATTTTATGCAACACGGATTTGTTCTGGTTCGTTCTTCAATCATGAAAAGGGTTTGAAAAACGAAGAAGATTCTGTTATATTTAAATATAACTAATTTGTATTTAGTTGTTCGTGTCACGTCAGGCCGTTATGATGTGGCGTGAGATTTTTTGGAAAGGAGTGGGCAATGAGAAATTTTATCAAGGTCATGAAGGCTTTGTCCGATCCCAGCAGGGTCAAAATCCTTAAGATGCTTCAGCATCGCGACATGTGCGTCTGCGAGATCCAGGCGGCACTCGGGCTCGCCCAGCCGACCATCTCCAAACACCTGAAGACTCTCGAGGAGGCGGGGCTGGTTGGATTCGAGAAGGAAGGTCTCTGGGTCAATTATTTCCTCGCGGAAGGAACCTCCAGTCCCTTCGCCGCGACGCTACTCGGCAACCTCCGCCACTGGCTGGACGACGAGCCCAGCGTGCACGACATCGTTGAGCGCCTGCCCGAGTTCGAGCGCGAAAAGATCTGTGAAAAGGGTGTGGAGCGCCAGAAAAAGAACAAGAAAAAGAAGGCAAAAGCAAAGGAGGCTGCGTAAAACTGTTGGCCTGACGCGCGCTCAAACCAGCTGCATGAGGGCGCCCGCGAAGGTCAAAAGACCGATGACGATGGCCGCGATTTCCGCCAAGAGGTGGAAAATCCAGACCAGCAGGGCCTTGCCGAAGTCGGTGTCGTAGGCCCCTTTGATGACGAAGACCACCAGGATCAGTCCCACCAGGAACCCGATGGGGGGTCCGACAGGCGGAAAGAAAGAAAGGGCGAGGGAAAGAAACCAGGTAATGAAAGCGGACCCGAGGGCGGCGACAAACGACCGTCCGAAGGTGGCCTTTTTTACCCCGGCCATCTTGGCCCCCAGCCACATGAAAAAGGTTGCGAGTAGAAGCGCGAGCACCGCCACGCCCAGAATGGCAGTGGCGATCACGCCGATGGTGCTGAACATCTCCATTTTTTCTCCCCCCTTGTCTGCCGTGTCGGGTGCTCTCGCGATACAGAACGTCGAGCCCCTTGCCCTCATCTTCTAACAGATATCCCGGAAAATATCCACGCGGGGGCCCTTTCCTCAGGAAATCTTCTCCATGTCTTCGAGAATGGTCAAGGCATGTATCGCGAGATAGGTGTCCGCGAGGCCAGGAAGGCCGCACGAGGTCCGGGCGAATCCCCCGTTTGGGGCCTGACATCTTTCAATAAATCGTTGACAGGCGTCTGGATACCGCGGGGGGTGTTTCAGGAACCGTGAGACGGAAAGCCCCGCATGGATATGCTCTAAAAACGAGGGGGCCATATCAGGAACATTGAGAAACCCGTGCAGGGGGTGCTCGCAGGCCGCGAGGTATCTCTCGATTTTCAGGGAAGGAAGGGAAAGTCCCAGCCTCGACAGGATCTTGACCGCGTAGGCCGTGACGAGAAGGGTGGGAACAGGGCTTCCGAACCCGCCGTTTTCGCCACTGAAACCGTGGATGAAGGCTGTAATCTCCCGGCGTTGGGCGGGGGATATCTCCACGCCCGTCTCAAGGCAGAGCTCCGTGAGCAGGTCCAGGCGCTTGAGGGCAGTTTCCGAAGAGGCGTTTTCGACCGCGAAATGGCGCAGTTGCGCTTCGAGATAGGGGCGAGGATCGTGACGGGGGCGTGATCCGAGGTATCGAAGTCCCTTGATGGCGTAGTAGGCCCGGTAGAGGTTGTGGTAGGATCCGCCGGGGGCCTGAGCGTCTTTCAGGAATTGGACGCTGGCGGGGTCGTAAATTCTTTCGCCCAGCAGGTGTAGCGTGACGAGGGCGTAGTAGGTGTCCGCCCCGTTGGGCTCCTCCAGCCTGTAGAAGCAGAATCCGCCTTTCTCACATTGCCGCTCTAAGATATAGTGGATTGTCCGCGCTTTCAGAACCCCGTCCATGGCGCCTCCCGGATCAGAGGTCATCAGCCGTTGGGCGGTTGAAGGCGGACCTCATCGCCTGCGATGAATGTTTTTTTAACATAACGTCCGGGAAACGGGTTTTCAAGGAAAATCTCGGAGAGGACGTCGAAAGGTTGACTTTTGGCCGGCGTCGTGTAAGTTTGCAAAGAAAAAAGGAGTTGGCCGATGGCTGAGATTGAGAGGTTCTGCCGTTTCAACCTGGAGGAAAAGGAATCGTGGGGGCGCTTGATGAACAAGGAGACGATGCGTCTTCTCCGCGGGAACCCGCTTGATGGTTTCGAGGAAGAGGAGGCGGTCGTTTCGCTGGCGAACGTGAGGCTCCTGCCGCCGGCCAGTCCCTCCAAGATCGTCGCCATCGGCCTGAACTACAGGGACCACGCGGAGGAGGTCAAACTGAAACTCCCCGAGGAGCCGCTGATATTCCTCAAGCCCTCCACGGCCGTCATCGCCCCCGGTGAGCCCATCGTAATTCCCTCCATGTCCCAAAGGGTCGATTACGAGGGGGAGCTGGGAGTCGTCATCGGCAAGCGGGCGAAGGACGTATCGAAAGACGATGCCGGTGCCTTCATCGCCGGCTACGTCTGTTTCAACGATGTGACGGCCCGAGACCTGCAATACAAGGACAAGCAGTGGACCCGCGCGAAATCCTTCGATACCTTCGCCCCCCTGGGGCCTTTCCTCGTTCGGGGCGTCGACCCTTCCGACCTGGCGCTCACCACGAAGCTCAACGGAAAGGTGATGCAATCGACACGAACGAGCCAGCTCATCTTTCCCGTGAAGACCCTCGTCGCCTTCATCTCGCGCGTCATGACCCTGCTGCCCGGCGACGTCATCGCCACCGGGACCACCTCGGGGATCGGACCCATGCAGCCCGGGGACGAAGTGACCGTAACCATCGAGGAGATCGGCTCCCTGACCAACCCGGTGATGAGGGCGGAGAGGTGATCGAACTATCCGGAAAAGAAAGGGCTGTTCTCAGGGAAATCCAGGGGGATTTGCCCTTAAGCCCCCGTCCTTACGCCGCCATCGGTGAGAAGGCGGGGCTCACCGAGCAGGAGGTCCTTGCCATCGTGGAAGATTTGATGAACCGGGGTATCATCCGGCGCATGGGGGCCATCCTCCGCCACCGAAGGGCGGGGGTCAAGGCCAACGCCATGGGCGTCTGGAGAGTCCCGGAGGACGACATCACACGCGTGGGAAAGATGATGTCGGAGGACCCGGGGGTGACCCATTGCTATCACCGCGACCCGGTGGAACACTGGCCCTACAACCTCTACACCATGATCCACGGGGAGACGGAGGCGGATTGCGAGCGGATTGCGGAGAGACTCTCGAAGAAGACGGGGATCTCCGGATACCGGCTCCTGTTCAGCACGCGCGAGTTCAAGAAGGAGAGCCTGAAGATTTTTTAACGAGAACGGAGGAAATATATGAAACTGGACACATCCATCGCGCTCATGGAAAAGGCGAAAAAGATGATTCCCGCCGGGGTCAACAGCCCCGTGCGGGCCTACCTCTCGGTGGGGGGCAATCCCCCGTTCATCAAGGAGGCCCAGGGGGCGAAGATCACCGACGTGGACGGGAACACCTACATCGATTACGTGGCCTCCTGGGGCCCCATGATCCTGGGACACGCCCATCCCAAGGTCGTCGAGGCCATCAAGGCGGCGGCGGAGCGGGGAACCAGTTACGGGGCGCCCACCCCCCTGGAGGTGGAGATGGCCGAGGAGATCGTGGCTGCCGTGCCGTCCATGGACTGGGTCCGGATGGTCAGTTCGGGAACAGAGGCCACCATGAGCGCCCTTCGCCTCGCCCGGGGATTCACCGGCAGGACGAAGATCGTGAAATTCGAGGGATGCTACCACGGCCACGTGGACAGCCTGCTCGTCAAGGCGGGATCCGGCGGCATGACCTTCGGGACGCCGGACAGCGCCGGCATCCCGGAGGGGCTGGCGCGGGAAACCCTTATTGCCACCTACAACGGCCTCGCCTCCGTGGAGGCCCTCTTCTCCCGGCACCCGGGGGAGATCGCCGCGGTCATCGTGGAGCCGATTGCCGGGAACATGGGGATGATCCCGCCCAGGGAGGGCTTTCTAGAGGGGTTGCGGGAGATAACGCGGAAAGACGGCGCCCTCCTGATATTCGACGAGGTCATCACGGGGTTTCGCGTGGGCTTCTCAGGAGCGCAGGGAAGATTCGGGATCGATCCCGACATGACCTGCCTCGGGAAGATCATCGGGGGCGGCCTGCCCGTCGGGGCCTTCGGGGGAAAGGCGGAGATAATGGAGGCCATCGCGCCCCTGGGTCCCGTCTACCAGGCGGGGACCTTGTCCGGCAACCCCCTGGCGGTGACGGCGGGGCTGACCACGTTGCGCATCCTCAAGAAAGAAGGGATCTACGAGCAGCTCGAAGAGATGGGGGCCTACCTGGCAAAGGGGGTTGGGGAGGCCGGCGCGGGGATTCCCGTGCAGTCACACCGGATCGGATCCATGTTCTGCAACTTCTTCACGGAGACCCCCGTGGTGGACTACGCCACCGCCAAAACCAGCGACACGGAGAGATTCGCCAGATTTTTCTCAGGGCTTTTGAGCGAAGGGATCTACATCGCGCCTTCCCAGTTCGAGACGGGATTCGTCTCGACCGCCCACACGCGGGAAGACCTGGATCGGACGATCGAGGCAGTCGCGAGGGTGGCAAAGTCCCTGTGAGAAGGAGGCCCCGCCAAGGATGCCATGAAACTTGGAACCCCAAAGACCAAAAAATGGGTCGATCTTGTCTCGAAATACGGGACCATCGGCCTGGAAATGGGGATCTGTGTCTTCCTCGGCGTGGTCTTCGGGGCCTATCTGGACAAGATTTTTCACACACAGCCATGGTTGACACTCATTTTTACCCTGTTTGGCATTGTTGCGGGCTTCAAAAGCCTGTATAAACTTGCCCACGACCTGATGAAAAGGGAGGCGGAAGAGGCGAAGCGTGACAAGAGAGAAGGGGAAAAACGAGATTCGTGAAGAAGAGGCCCCGCGGCCGCTCTCCAGGGAGGAGGCCGCCGCCCTGGTGCGTGCCCAGGAAGAGAGGCTGAGGCGCATCCAGTTTTTGGGACTGGGGCTTTGGATTCTCTTTCTCGCGGTGGGCGGGGCGATCTTTCGCACCTTTCCCGTGATTCTCGGGATCTTCCTGGGCGGGCTCATCGTCGTTCTCAATTTTTTCTGGCTGACCCGCCTGATCCGCCGCGCCTTTCGTGATGGTGGGAAACCGCCGAAATCGTTCTTTGTAAAATTTGGCTTGAAATTTTTTTTACTTTTGGCTATAGTCGCCTTCGTGATTTATTTCACACCAGTCAACCCTATCGCTTTCCTCGCCGGCCTTTCGGTGTCGGTGTTTGGAATCATGGCCGACGGGGTGATTGGGGTGTCAAAAAAGTTGTTATAGGGGAGAGGCCACATGGAACACGGGGGAATTTTCTATTACCAGTTTATCCCGGGGCTGAACAAGCTGCCCATGCAGGTGGGGAACGCGGCCCTGGTTTCGATCATCCTGCTTATTCTCTTTTTCCTGGGATACCGGAGTCTGAAGAAAAAGGGGGATGACATCATTCCCGACGAAAAGTTTACGCTCCTGAATTTCATGGAACTCATCGTGGAGATGAGCATCAAGCTTATCGAGGACAACATGGGAGAGGTGGGAAAATCCCTCCTCTACATTTTGGGTTCCCTCATCGTCTTCATCCTGTTCAACAATCTGTCGGGGCTGGTTCCGGGGTTCGCCCCCGCCACCAGCAACCTGAACACGACACTGGCGTTGGCCCTGACCGTCTTTTTCATGTATCAGTTCTATGGCTTTAAGGTTCACGGGGCCAAATACCTTAAGCATTTCATGGGGCCTTTCCTCTGGCTGGCGCCCCTCATGTTTCCCATCGAGCTTATTGGACACTTTGCGCGTCCCATGTCCCTCTCTCTTCGTCTCTTCGGAAACATGATGGGGGATCACCTGGTCGTGGGAATCTTCTTCCTCCTCGCTCCCCTGCTCGTGCCTCTTCCCATTATGTTCCTTGGAATCTTTGTTTCCGTGGTGCAGACCCTCGTCTTCGTTCTGCTTTCCATGGCCTATTTTTCCGGCGCTATCGAGCATGAACATGAGGAAGAACACGGAACGCCGGCATTGGAAGAAGCAACCGAGGCCGCGTAATACGCTTTTTTAGGTTTTGTGTATTAACAACGAAAGGAGGTGAAAACTATGTTGAAGAAACTTTGGTTGATGGTAGGTGTTTTCTTCGGGACCATTTTCTCCTTTGCCATGGTCGCCATGGCGGCGGAAGAAGGTGCCGCGGCAACGCTGCCCCCACAGGTCAAGATGTGGATTGCCATCGCGGCCGGTTTCGGTATGGCGATCGCCACGGTGGGTGGCGCGATCAGCCAGGGCCGGGGTATCGCGTCGGCGCTGGAGGGCATCGCGCGGAATCCTTCCGCTTCCGGTCAGATGGTGACCCCGATGATCATCGGTCTCGCCCTCATCGAGTCCCTGGTCATCTACACGCTCGTTATCGAGCTTCTGCTGGTCTTCAAGTTGTAGTCAGCACTCTTTGAAGGGCCGGGCATCCCCCGGCATTCGTGACGTATCCGTAAAGTGAGAGTAAGGCGGGATGAAGATCCCGCCTTTTTATTTAGGATATCGAACCTTGGAAACCCGCTCTTTCACCTTTCAGTCCTCACACTAATTTTGTTCTGCGTTTCAGGGATATTGTGAATCCAGCGACGCCCAGAAGCCCGATGAAGCCGCCGCCCACGAAGGTGGCGGTCAGGCTCAGGGTTTCGGAGGTAAAACCCGCGAAAATGGGACCAATGATCATGCCGATACTGTGAAACAGGACAAAGAGGCTCATCATGGAGCCCATCTCTCCGATCTTTTTCCCCTCTTCCACCACGAGGGCCGTCAAGGCTGGCATGGCGATGCCCCCGGAGATTCCCAGCAGGAAATTCACCCAGAAGATCTCGGTGAAATTCCGCGTGAATGGGATAAGGATCAGGGCGGCGGCGGCCATAATCCCGCCAATGGAGACGAACCACCCCTTGGGGATGCGGTCGGCCAGTTTTCCGAAGGGGGTTTGAAGCAGGGTGGCGATGAGGATGTTCAGTGAAATGAGAATACCGATGCGGGAACTGGAAAGGTGAAGCACGTTGTCCCCGAAGATGGGAAGAAAGGCCCACGTGACCCCGATGCCGATGGAAAAGCAGAGTCGGTAGATGAAGATGCCCTTCAAGGTCCTCGGCTTGAAGAAACGGCGGTATCCCTTGGGGACGGGGCGGGGATTGTCCTCCCTTTTCTTCTCGGGAAGAAACAAGAGGGCGGTGAGGAATCCCACGAAGCTGAGGATGCCCATGGCGTAGAAGCTGCTGTCCATGCCGAAGGCGTCCTTGACGATGCCCCCCAGGATGGGGCCCGCGGCAAGCCCGCCGTAGAAAAAGAGGTTGAAGGTTCCCATGTAGGCACCCTCCCTTCCATGGGGCGTAATCTCCCCCATGTAGGCCAGGGCGATGGGGATGACCATGGCAGCGGCGATCCCCTGAACGGTTCGGGTCAGGACGAGCAGGGGGATGGTGGTGGATACCAGGTAGCCAATGGAGGTCAGGGAGAAGAGAAACAGCCCGGCCGTGATGAAGATCTTCCGCCCTTTTTTATCCGACACCTTCCCGATGAGGGGAAGGAGAAGGGTGCGCGAGATAGAAAAAGAGGCAAATATTAACCCGATAGCCAGTCCCGTGGCCCCGTAGTGCTGGGCGTAGACCGGCAGCAGGGGCGCCACGATGCCCATGCCCAGCATGGCCGAAAAGATGGCGAGGCAGAGCGCGATAAATATCTTTTTTTGCAGTTCACCCATATCGAAAAACGCCCGGCTCCCCGCGGGAGCCAGGCAGAGAAAGGTTGAGCGGCGTCTCTTCGGCGAAGGGACCGTGTCAGGATTTCAGGATTTCTTCGGCCACGAGGTCACCAACCGCCTGAGTGGTGTAGCCCATCTTTCCGGCGGAGAGGCTTTTCAGCCTGGGGATGACGGACTGGACGGCCGACTCGATCGTGTCCGCCGCCGCCTTTTCTCCCAGGTAATCCAGCATCATGGCCGCGGAAGAGATAGCGGCCAAGGGGTTGATGACGTTTTTCCCCGCGTACTTGGGCGCGGAGCCGCCGATGGGCTCGAACATGGAGGTCCCCTCCGGGTTGATGTTTCCCCCGGCGGCGATGCCCATGCCGCCCTGGATCATGGCCCCCAGGTCGGTGATGATGTCGCCGAACATGTTGTCCGTGACGATGACGTCGAAGGTCTCCGGGTTCTTGACCATCCACATGCAGATGGCGTCCACGTGCGCGTAGTCGGTCGTCACGTCCGGGTATTCCTTCGCCACCTCGTTGAAGGTCCGAAACCAGAGGTCGAAGGCGTAGATCAGGACGTTGGTCTTCCCGCAGAGGGTCAGTTTCTTTTCCCGGTTCCGCTTGCGGGTCAGTTCGAAGGCGTAGCGCACGCAGCGTTCCACGCCCTTGCGCGTGTTGATGGATTCCTGGACGGCCACCTCGTCCGGGGTTCCCTTCTTGAGGAATCCCCCCGCGCCCGCGTAGAGGCCCTCCGTGTTTTCGCGAATGACCACGAAATCGATGTCCTCCGGGCCCTTGTCCTTCAGCGGCGTTTCCACGCCCTCGTAGAGCTTGATGGGGCGGAGGTTGACATACTGATCAAGTCCGAAGCGGAGCTTCAATAGGATGCCCGTCTCGAGGATGCCGGGGGCCACGTCCGGGTGGCCGATGGCCCCCAGGAGGATGGCGGGATATTGCCTCAGCTCCTCCAGGGCCCCCTCGGGAAGGGTTTCCCCCGTCTTTTTGAAGTATTCCCCTCCGTAGGGATAGGTGTGATAGTCGAAGGAAAATCCGAATTTCCCGGCGACCGCGTCCAGGGCCTTCATGCCCTCCCGGACCACCTCGGGCCCCGTCCCGTCCCCTGGGATGACGGCGATAGAATAGCTCTTTTTTTCCATTTTGACTCCCTTCACGTGTGAATAGATTCTTTTTTACCATGGAAAACGGCAAATTGGAATCGTGTTTTTCCCCTTTATCTAAAAACCAACGTCCCCCTTCGGCTTGCGATGTTCCCCCCGGTTGTGTTAAAAATCTCACCAACGGAGTGACTTTCCGGAAATGAATCCATACCATCAGGGAGACAAGCATGACATCCGAAATTGAAGAACGCCTCACCCGGAGCAAGGAAAAACTTTTCGCCCTGCGGGGCTATCTTTGACATCGAAAACAAGACGAAAACCCTGGAGAAACTCAGCGCGGAATCGGAGAAGGAGGATTTCTGGCAGGACGCCAACCGCGCCAAGGAGATCCTGAAGCAGCAGGCGGATCTCAAGCGGGACATCGAAGCCGTTACCTCCCTCGAGGCCGAGATGGAAGATCTGGAGGCCCTGGTCGAGCTTTTGGAGGAGGAATCCGACAAGGAATCCGAGGAAGAGCTGGAGCGGCGCCTCAAGGGCCTGGAACAGACGATACAGTCCCTCGAGTTTCAGCAGAAGCTGGGAAATCCGGACGACCGGAGCAACGCCATCGTCAGCATCAACGCCGGCGCGGGGGGAACGGAGGCCCAGGATTGGTCGGAGATGATTTTGAGAATGCTGTTGCGCTGGTGCGAGCGGAAGGGCTACGAGACGGAGATCATCGATTTCCTGGCGGGGGACGAGGCCGGGGTCAAGAGCGTCACCTTCACGGTGAGGGGACCCTACGCCTACGGTTACCTCAAGGCGGAAAACGGGATTCACCGCCTCGTGCGCATCTCCCCCTTCGACGCCAACCGGCGGCGGCACACCTCGTTTGCCTCTGTTTCCGTCATCCCGGAAAAACCCGAGGACGTGGACATCCAGATCGACGAGGCCGACCTCAAAATCGATACCTACCGGGCCAGCGGCGCGGGGGGGCAGCACGTCAACAAGACCGATTCCGCCGTCCGCATCACCCACCTTCCCACCGGCATCGTGGTGCAATGCCAGAATGAACGCTCCCAGTACCGCAACAAGCAGATGGCCCTGAGCGTGCTCAAGTCCCGCCTCTACGAGTTGAAACGCCGTGAGGAGGAGGAAAAACTCGAGGCCCTGAGAGGAGAGAAAAAGGGTATCGAGTGGGGAAGCCAGATCCGCTCCTATGTCCTGCATCCCTACCGGATGGTCAAGGACCACCGCACCGGCATGGAAACGGGCAACGTGGACGAGGTGTTGGACGGGGGGCTTGACCCCTTCATCAACGCCTACCTGATGCAAGGGGTCCCCCAGACGGGGTAAGGGAGATGTTCCCCGTCTCTCTCCGCTTCCAGGACACCTACGCGCCGGAAGACGTCAAGAAGGGCATCGACGCCATATTTCGTGACGCGTGGCGGGGCTATCGCGCCCTGAGACACGGCGACACCGTCCTCGTCAAGCCCAACGGCCTGAGCGCCAAGCCCCCGGAGGCCGCCGTCACCACGCACCCGGCGGTCCTGGAGGCGGTGACACAGCTTCTGTGCGATCATGGCTGCAAGGTGGCCATCGGGGACAGCCCCGCCCTCCAGAAATTTTCCACCGTGGCACGGAAGGCGGGGTTCGAGCGCCTCGCGCGGCGCTATTCCGCGCGTATCCTGGAATTCGACGACCCCGTGGAAATCGCCGGCCCCGACGGCGGCATGTTCCGCGCCTTCGAAATCTCCAGGCGCTGCCTTGAGTTCGATCGCTTCATCAACGTGGCCAAGTTCAAGACACACAGCATGATGGGCTTGACTTTATGCGTGAAGAATCTCTTCGGGTGCGTGCCGGGGAAAAGAAAGGCGGCCTGGCACCTCGCCATCGGCGAGGACCGGCGCCTCTTCGGCCGGATGCTCGCCGAGTTGGCCGCCGTGCTTCCCGTCGATTTTCACCTCCTCGACGGGATCGTGGCCATGGAAGGCAACGGGCCGGGAAATGGCACTCCCACCAACCTGGGTGTGTTATTAGGGGGAGAAAACGCCCCCGCCATAGACGCCGTTGCCGCACGCCTCGTCGGCGTGAATCCCGGTGAACTACCCACCTGCGCGGCCGCCTCGGAAATCGGGACGGGTCCCTCAGCCGATGATGAAATCACGCCCGTCGGGGACCCCCCGCTCGCCTCGCCGTTTCCCTTCGGGCTTCCCGATCCCACCCGGACCGACTGGGGACTGCCCGGCTTCCTCAAGGGGACCCTGCGCCGGTTTTTCCTTCCCTTCCCGGCCGTGAACACGAAACGCTGCGTCGGCTGCCTCCTATGCCGCGATGTTTGCCCCGCGGGGGCCATATCGGAAAGGGAGAAAACGGTTTTCATCCAGATCTCCCGCTGCATCCGCTGCTACTGCTGCCAGGAGGTCTGTCCCGAAGACGCCATCGTCTTTCGCCGGCGCCTGTTTTCATGATTCCGTTCAGCGAAATTTTTTTTAGCTTGATTTAGAAAAAAATCCTTTTTATAAGGTTTTAAAGGGAAATTTCAACACTGTTCTCACTTGCCGAAAAGGAGGTGATGAGAAACTCCCGATAGCAAGCCTTGAAACGAGAGGACGGAAATCGCGATTGCCCTGAAAACACCTCAAAAGGAGAAGATGCCATGAAAGAATTTGACATGCTCATTATCGGTGGTGGACCGTCCACGAGGAACGCGGTAAAAATGATGCGCCAGCTCAAGCCGGATGTCACATCGGCCGTCATTCGGTACGACAAGACCATGATCAACCATTGCGCCATGCCCTATGCCCTGGAGGGGGGGGAGGTGACCCTCGAAAAGATCGTCGTTTCGGACCAGCGGCTATTCAAATGGAAGGCGGAGCTCTTCGTCGATAAAGCGACCCACATCGACCCCAAGGATAAGATCGTCACGACGGAAAACGACAAGTTCAAATACCAAAAGCTCTTCCTCCTCACCGGCTCCATGCCCATCAAGCCCCCCATCCCTGGAATCGACCTTGAAAACGTCTTCTCCCTGCGCCACACGGAGGACGTGGAGGCCATCGACAAGGCCCTCGGCACGGCGAAGAAGGTCGTGGTCATCGGAGGCGGTTACATCGGTGTCGAGTTCGGCTCCCTGGTCAGGAAACGGGGGCTCGATGTCACCATCGTGGAGATGCTTCCCCACTGCATGATGGCCACGCTGGATCCTGATTTCTGCGAACTGGCGGAAGAAGAGCTGCGCAGAAACGGCGTCACGGTGCTGACTAACACCCAGGTTACGGCCATCAAGGGAAAGGACAAGGTCGAATCGGTCGAAGTGGGCGACAAGGAAATCGAGGCGGATCTCGTCATCCTCGGCGTTGGGGTGAGGGCCGAGACCTCGCTGGCGCGTGAAACGGGAATCACGATCGGCAAGACCGGCATCGTCGTGGACAACCGGATGCGCACCAACATCCCGGACATCTACGCTGCCGGCGACAATATCGAAACCCGATGCTTCGTCACCGGAAAGGTCAAACCCGGCAAGATCGGCAGCAACGCCGTGGTGGAGGCCAAGGCCGCCGTCTTGAACGCCCTGGGGCACGACCGCATCTTCCCGGGAATCATCGGGCCTTCCGGCACGAAGATCTTCGACCTCTGCTTCGGGATGGTCGGCGTCGGGAAGGGACAAGCCGAGCGGGATGATCTGGAGGTTTTTACGGGAGACGCGGAAACCACAAGTATGTACGGGATGATTCCTGGGACGAAGAAAACCCGCGTGCGCCTCTATTTCAAGAAACAGGATCACACGATCGTCGGCTGCCAGATCGTGGGAAGCCAGTTCCTGGCCGGGCACATCGACATGATCGCCCAGGCCATCCGCAACCACCTCACGGTGGAAGATCTCACCACCATCCACTACACCACTCACCCTGAACTCACCCCGAATCCCGCCACGCACGGCATCATGCTGGCGGCGGAAGACGCCTGGCTGAAGTCGCGGAAGGGCTTTTAGTCTCATCCGAAATGGTGTAACGTATGGGGGGCGCCACGAGGCGCTCCCCATAATATTTTATCAAGGAGTTTCAAATGCGCTCGGACCAGATGAAAAAAGGCATCACGCGGGCCCCTCATCGCAGCCTCTTCAAGGCCATGGGCTACACGGACGAGGAACTGAACCGTCCCATCATCGGAATCGCCAGTTCCGCCAACGAGGTTATCCCGGGACACGTGCACCTGGACAAGGTGGTCGAGGCCGTCAAGGCGGGCATCCGCATGGCCGGCGGCACCCCCATGACTTTCGGAACCATCGGGATCTGTGACGGCATCGCCATGGGTCACCAGGGAATGAAATACTCCCTCGGTTCTCGGGAATTGATCGCCGACTCCGTGGAGGTGATGGCCATGGCGTATCCTTTCGACGGGATCGTCCTGGTGCCCAACTGCGACAAGATCATCCCCGGCATGCTCATGGCGGCGGCACGGCTCAATATCCCCGCCATCGTGGTCAGCGGGGGTCCCATGCTCGTGGGTGAATGCTGCGGGCAGACCATCGACCTAATCACCGTCTTCGAGGCCGTGGGCAGGGTCAGCACAGGAGAATTTACCGAAGCGGATCTTAAGCCCTACGAAGACGCTGCCTGTCCCGGAGCCGGGTCGTGCAGCGGAATGTTCACGGCCAACTCCATGAACGCCCTGACGGAGGCCCTGGGAATGGCCCTGCCGGGCAACGGCACCATCCCCGCCGTCATGGCCGCGCGGTTGAGGCTGGCCAAGGCCTCAGGCATGCGGATCGTCCGCCTGGTGGAAAACGGCATCACCCCAGACAAGATCCTGACGAAATCGGCGTTTTTGAACGCCGTCACCGTGGACATGGCCTTCGGAGGTTCCACCAACACGGCCCTGCATCTTCCCGCCATCGCCCACGAGGCAGGCGTTTCTCTGCCCCTTGATACTTTCCAGGAGATCTCCGGCAAAACACCCCATCTCTGTAACATGTCCCCCGGCGGCCCGCACCATATCCAGGACCTGGACGGCGCGGGCGGGATCTACGCCCTGATGAACCTGCTTAACGAACACGGGCTCATCGACGGCGCCGCCCTCAGCGTCACGGGACGTCCCGTGTCTGAGGAGCTTCCCAAGCACCCCGTCCTCGATACCAACGTTATCCGCCCCTTCGACGCGCCCTACCACGCCACCGGCGGCCTGGCGGTCCTCAAGGGAAACCTGGCCCCCAACGGCTCCGTGGTCAAGCAATCCGCCGTTGACCCGTCCATGCGGCGCCACAAGGGTCCCGCCAGGGTGTTCAATTCGGAAGAGGACGCGGTGGACGCCATCCTGGGCGGCAAAATCGACAAGGGAGACGTTATCGTCATCCGCTACGAGGGACCGAGGGGCGGCCCGGGCATGCGCGAAATGCTCTCCCCCACCTCGGCCATCGCCGGCATGGGGCTGGACAAGGACGTCGCCCTGCTCACGGACGGTCGGTTCTCCGGGGGAACCCGCGGGGCCTCCATCGGCCACATCTCGCCCGAGGCGGCGCAGGGCGGTCCCATCGCGATAGTTCAAGAGGGGGACGAGATCGAGATCGACATCGACAACAAACGTCTCTCCCTGCTCGTTTCGGAGGAAGAAATCGCCGCGAGACTGAAGGACTGGACGCCCCCGGAACCCAAGATAAAGACCGGTTACATGGCCCGCTACGCCCGGATGGTCACGTCAGCCGACACGGGGGCGGTCTTCGAAGGCTGAGGGAATGTTGACAAAAATTCGCTAAAATGAAATAGTTCAATCCTCATTCGACACAGACACGAGGAGGCGTCATGGGATTCTTTTCAAAACTCCTGGGCATGGAAAACGCCCCCCGGGAGATTCCAAAGTTGGGACGGAACGACCCCTGCTGGTGCGGCAGCGGGAAGAAATACAAGAAATGCCACATGGAATCCGACCTGCGGAGGATATCCAAGATCCGCGCGTCCCGGTGCACGTCAAGCTCCTGAAGCCGGTAAGGGGATACCGTGGGTATCCCGGGGACGCGATATTAAAGGATCGGCATAACATCGGCTTTTTTACTCCTTTCAATCAACGCACGTTGTCTTGCCTGGGAAATTCAGGTATAGAGGAAGAGTCCAATCCCCGATACGAGAGGAGCCTATGTTCGATTTGATGGAAAGCAAGCGGGCCCTGACCGAGGAAGTGAAGCGGTTCGTTCAGGAGATGGTCGTTGAAAAGGTCAAGGAAATCGAGGAAACAGACGAATTCCCTTGGCACATGGCGGAGCACTTTTTCAAGCGGGGCTACCTCACGCTCCTCATTCCAAAAGAGCACGGGGGCTTCGGCGGCTCCATCATGGATTTTTGCACCATCGTGGAGGAGATCGCCAAGTATTCCGCCTCCCTCGCCCTTCTCGTCATCGTGCAGACCGTGGGAACCCTTCCCATTCTCCTCTATGGAACCGACAAGCAAAAAGACGCCTTTCTGGGGGACATCGCGCGCAATCACCGTCTGATCGGCTTCGCTTTGACGGAACCGAAGGCGGGCTCCGACGCGGGCTCCATTCAGATGACGGCCAAGAATCACGGACGCCATCACATTCTCAACGGAAAGAAGTCCTTCGTGACCAACGGAGGGGTTTCTTACTATTATACCACCTTTGCCAAGACGAATCCCCGGAGGGGCAAACGGGGGCTCACCGCCTTCGTCGTGCCCGCCGACGCGGACGGCCTCACTGTGGGAAAGAAGGACGACAAAATTGGAATGCGGGGAATTCCCTCCACTTCCCTTTCTTTCAAGGATGTGGCTGTTTCCCACAATGCCATCATCGGCAGGAAGGGAGAGGGATTCCGCATCGCCATGGAGACCCTCAACCGCTCCCGGCCCGCCATCGCCGCTCAGGCGGTGGGGATCGCCGAGGCCGCCATGGAATACGCCATCCTCTTCGCCATGAAACGCCGGCAATTCGGCAAGCCCATCGCGAAGCTGGAGGGAATGCAGTTCATCCTGGCGGACATGGCCGCCTCCGTGGAGGCGTCTCGCAACCTGGTCTATAAGGCAGCCTACTACCTCGACCACAATCACCGGAACGCCACCAAGCTCTCCGCCATGAGCAAGTTCTTCTGCTCCGACATGGCCATGAAGGTTACCATCGACGCCGTCCAGGTCTTCGGGGGTTACGGATGCCTGAAAAGCCGGCCGCTGGAACGGATGATGCGGGACGCCAAGATCACGCAGATCTACGAGGGAACCAACCAGGTGCAGCGTTTCGTCGTCGCCGAGCAGATGATTAAGGAACATCTTGAAATCTATGACCGCTATTTCCGGAAAGAATTGGAGGAAATGGCTTGGGAGTAGGGTTTTAGTGTCAATCTCTACCCGGGAAACGCGGGAAAGGAGATAAAAATATGGGTAACACGGCTCAAACGGAAAAAAAGACGGAAGTAACGGCGCCCGAGACACCCACTCGCACGCAGCGAAACTTCATCCTGAAGGTCATGGACAAGACGGGAAACGATATCAAGAAGGCGTTGAAGGAACAAGGGGTCGAGATTATCTCCATCATGGAAATTCACCGGGAGGAGATCCAGGCGTCTTAACCCATTGGGAACCGGATCCCAAAACAAAGGTGGCTGCCCCAATGGAGCAGCCACCTTTGTTTTTCATGCCGCGGGGAAAACCTATTTTTTGAGCAGCTTTTTCACCGTCTCTTCAATCTCCTGGCCTATCTGCTCGTTGAACCCGATCCGATGCAACCTGACTTTTCCATCTTTGTCCAAGACAAAGATGGAAGGGATGCTCCGGACCCCATAGGCCCTGGCTACATCCATATCACCCAACAAGATGGGATAGGTCACGCTGTATTTTTCCACGAAGGCCTTGAGATTATCTATATCCTTCCTGTCAAAACTGATGCCCAGCGCCACGAGCCCCTTTCCCTTGTATTTCTCGTAAAGGGTCACAAGGTGGGGAACGGCGCGCCGGCACGGGGGGCACCCGATCGACCAAAAGTCCAACACAACAACCTTGCCCCTGTAATGTTTCAGGGATGTCGTGCCGTCGTCCAGGACATCCAGTTTGAAGTCGGGCGCGATCACGGTATTGGAACTTGGTTTCTTGGACCCGCATGTCCCCACCCCCACGTTCCAGAGAAGGGCTATCCCAAGAAGAAGCGGGAGCAAGAACAACTTCTTTTTCAGGTATCCGCCGCTCCGCATCACGAAAGGACCTTGTCTATCATGGTTTTGAGATGGGCCTTGGGAACCACGCCCACCACCTGGTCCGCCACCTTGCCGTCCTTGAAGAGGATGACCGTGGGGATCCCCCGGATGCCATATTGGCCCGGGGTCGCGGGGCTTTCATCCACGTTCATCTTCGCGACCTTCAATTTTCCTTGATATTCCTCGGCAAGCTCCTCGATGACAGGCCCCAGGATATTACACGGGGCGCACCAGGGGGCCCAGAAATCGACCAAGGTTGGGGTGTCGGAATCGAGGACTTCCGATTGGAAATTTTCATCGTTTACGTGTAACAGGCTGTCAGACATTTCGATCCTCCTTTTTTCGCCATTTACAAAAATCGTCTATCTCATTTTTCGCCTACTTATCGAATCCCTTTCTCCCTGTCAACCCTCTGGGTGAAATGGTTTTACCGGTCCCGCTGAACGATGTAATCCGCAAGGTCCTCAAGGGTCTCCCGTTCCGCCTTCACGGGCAACCGGCCGAGATGTTCCTTCGCCTGCTCAACGTGGCGACGCGCCAGATCCAGGGTCGCGTCGATTCCATCATATTTCTCGATGATTCTTTGAACCTCCTCGAACTCCCCCTGGACGATTTCGTCGGACAGGACGATATCCCGAACGCGATTTCTCTCCTCCGGCGCGGCCCGCTCCATGGAAAGGATCAGGGGCAGGGTCACCTTTCCCTCCCGCAAATCGGTTCCGATGGTTTTTCCAAGGGACTCGTTGGTCGCCGTGTAATCGAGGCAGTCGTCCACCAACTGGAAGGCGATGCCGATATGGAGGCCGTATTCCTTCATGGCGTTTTCGATCTCATCCGTCGCGTTCCCCAGTACCGCCCCGATCCGGCTGGCCGCCGAGATGAGCACGGCCGTCTTGCTGGTGATGAGATCCATGTATTCCTTTCGCGTGATGCGGAGATCCCCCGTTTTGACCAGTTCAAGGATCTCCCCTTCAGCCAGCTCCGTCGTGGCCTCGGCAAGGATCCGCAACACCCTGAGGTCCCCGTCCTCCACCATGAGAAAAAAGGACTTGGAAAAGAGGAAATCACCCACCAGGACGCTCGCCTCGCTCCCCCAAAGGGTGTTGGCGGCGGGATTGCCCCGACGGATGTCCGCGTTGTCCACCACGTCGTCGTGCAGCAGCGTCGCGGTATGGATAAACTCGATGATACTTGCCATGCGGATGGCGCGTTCCCCCGTGTAACCGTTCAGCCGGGAGCTCAGCAAGAGAATCGCAGGCCGAATCCGTTTGCCGCCGCTCGTGAGGATATGCTTCCCAATCTTCGCGATGAGAGGGACCCTCGAGGAGAGATACTCCTCAAAGCTCGCGTCGACGGCTTTAAGATCCTCTTCAATGATCGACAAATCCATAAAGTAACTATATCGGATTTGCAAATCCTTGTCAAAACAGATTCATGCCAAAGCGCAAAAATAGCGTGGCGCCAGAGGCGCGGATCTTTTCACGCAAAAAAGATGTTGCCCCCGGACTATTCCTTCACGAAATAAGCGGCAACGTTGTCAAGTTCTCCACCGCCGCCTTGCGCGAGCGCGAAGGGACCGATAGTCCGAGGCAAGGGTTTGTCAATGCGGGACGAGGTATGATATTCTATAGCGTGTTGTTTTTGGCGTTTTTAGGGGATAATAGCCTGAATGGAAAAAGGGGAAAAAGACAGGGCCGGCGCGAAGTTCGAAGGGATTCTCCTGCATCCCCTGACCCTCAGTTTTACCGGGAGTCAAGAATCTCTCGAAAAAAGGTTTATTGAAGAAAATTTCAACGTCATCCTGCCAATTGTCAGGATCATCCTCCCATTGGCCCTCCTCTTCTACGCGATCTTCGGGATCCTCGACGCCTATCTCATCCCCGAGAAAAAATACCTTTTCTGGCTGATTCGGTATGCCTTCATCTGTCCCCTGATCCTGGGCATGTTCTTTGGAACCTTTCACAAGGATTTCAAGAAAATCGCGCAACCCTCCATCGCGGCCATCGAAATTATCGCGGGAATTGGCATTGTCCTGATGATCGTGCTGTCGCGCCCTCCCGTGGCCTACTCTTACTATGCCGGCCTGATTCTCATTATCATTTTTGGATATACGTCCACAACCCTGCGGTTTGTCTGGGCTTCGCTCGCCGGGTGGATTCTCGTTTTGCTCTATGAAACGGCTTCCCTCTTTATCGCCGACACGCCGACACCCGTGCTCATCAACAATAATTTTTTCTTCATCAGCGCCAACCTCATCGGCATGCTCGCTTGTTATTTGATTGAATTTCACTCCCGCCGGGACTTCTACCGGAAGCATCTCCTGGCAATCGAACGCGACAAGGTCCAGCAGGCCAAGACGCATCTCGAAGAGAGGGTGCGGGAAAGAACTCGGCAACTCCGTGAAATCAACCAGCAACTCCTACAAGAAATCAGGGAACGCGGCCGATTGGAGAAGGAACGCGCCCGCATTCAAGGTCAGCTTGCCCGTCACCAGAAGATGGAATCCCTCGGTTTGATGGCCGGCGGCGTGGCCCATGATCTCAACAAAATCCTTTCCGGCATTATAACTTACCCCGAACTGATGTTGATGAAACTCCCCGTAAAAAGCGACCTGAGAAAATACGCCGAGGCTATCAGGGATTCGGGAAACCGCGCCGCGGCCGTGGTCGCGGACCTTTTGACCGTGGCGAGAGGCGTGGCCTCGGAGCGAGACGTCGTGTGTATCAACGAACTGGTGGAAAGCCACCTCGCGTCCCCCGAGTTCAAGGGGCTCGTGTCCCGTTACCCGGAGATCAAACTTAGCTTCAACCCCGCTGACGGCCTTCCGGCCTGTGAGGTCTCCACCGTGCACATTCAAAAGGCGCTGATGAACCTGATTAACAATGCCTTCGAGGCCATCGCGTCGGAGGGGCGGGTCACCCTCACCACGGGGACTTGTTTCATCGAGGAAAAGGACGGGCCGCCCGGCACGGAGCTCCTCGCGCCCGGCCGCTATGTCACCCTGGACGTGGAAGACACGGGACACGGAATCTCGCCGGAGGACGCAAGCCATATCTTCGAACCCTTCTACAGCAAGAAGGTCCTGGGACGAAGCGGCACGGGCCTGGGGCTGGCGGTGGTCTGGAACACGATCCATGAGCACGGCGGCACGGTCACCGTCCAAAGCGGAGAGGGGCGCGGCACCCGGTTCACCGTCTATCTGCCCGCGTCACGGGAGAACAAGTCGCGGGAAAAGATGAGAGACACCCCCGACCTGAGGGGAGCGGGGAAAATCCTCATCGTGGACGATGAACCCTTGCAGCGGGATATCAACGGACAGATCCTGTCACATCTCGGCTACGAGGTCGCCGCCGTCGACAGCGGTGAAAGGGCCTTGGAATATCTCAGGGATCACGCGGTGGACCTGGTTCTCCTGGACATGGTGATGGACCCAGGGATGGACGGACTGCAAACCTACAGGGAGATTATCAAGATTCGGCCCGGCCAGAAGACCATTCTCGTCAGCGGGTACTCGGAAAGCGACAAGGTGAAGATCGCCCTTCAGTCCGGGGTGGCCAGGTTCATCAAAAAGCCCTTCAGTATCCAGATCCTGGGAATGGCGGTCAAAGAGGTCTTGGAAACATCTCCCGCGTGACCACGTCAAACAATCCCCCTCTCTCCCGGAAAGCCATGGAAAAGGCGGTTTCCCTTTTTGGAAAACCGCCTTAATCACCCCGCCAAGCGTTGCTTTATAGAAGGTCCTTCAAAAATGGGGAGGGCGGCACGTCGGACACGAGTGTTTCCGCCCGGGAGATGGCCCACATGCCCCGCTTGAGGTAGCCCGCCAGGGAATGGAAAAGCTGTCCCAGGGTTTCGCGGATACGCGACGGCTCCTCCTCTCCCGGCTTGACCACGTGTTTCACCGCCTCTTCCACGAAGGTGTCGAGATCCCTGTCCGAATCTCTCAGGGAAAGGAGCCGGTCCTTGGCGATGCCCGTCACTTCGGAAACGGCCGAAACGATGGTCTCCATCTGCGCCGGTGAAATGGTGAGATAGTCGTCCCGGAACCTCTTGCCGAGCGCGAGCAGCTTCCGGATATCCACGCCGGTCTTGACCCCCATCGCCTCCATCATGACCACCACGTCTTCCGTGGCGACCAGGCCGGAAAGGAGATGCTCCTTGTGGTAATACTTCCCGGTCCCCTTGATGAGCCTGCCGTCGATCATGTTGGCCGGCTGCCCGCCGATGCCGCTCATGGTCGATTCGAAGCGGTAGATCCCGGCCTGGAGTGCCGCCAGGACGTTGGCGAGCCCCATGCCGCGGGAGGTATGGAAATGGGCCAGGTGATACTTGGGATCCGCCCACTTGCCCATGATCTCGGGATCGAGGATCATAGAGAAGTATTCGTAGACGCGGGCCGGGTCGGCCGATCCGTCGTGGTCCGCCTGCTCGATGTAACTGGCCCCCAGGTCGAGGTAGATCTTGGAAAACTCCACCGCCCGTTTCAGGTCGGTCACCCGGGCGCCCTCCATGGGCGATCCCCAGATGGTGCTGACCGTGCCGCACATCTGGATACCCTGTTCGTCGACCATTTTGATGCAACGTTCCGTCATCTTCCAGTAGTCGTCCAGAGTCATCCCTGAATTTCTCTTATGATGCACCGGATCGGTGGAAACCATCTGCAGAACGATATCCGGCCCCACCCCGTGCTTCGCCTTGAAGTCGAGGGCGCGCGCGCAGGCCCGCTCGTTGATGGTGATGGCGGTCACCCAGACCTTTCCCCCGTTCTGGCGAAGGAGGTGCCCCACCCGCTTGCTCTGGAAGAGGCGCTCCAAAAGCTCCTCCGCGTCGGCAAACTGGGGTAGATACTTGGGATGGCCGAAGTTGGTGACCTCCACGTGCTCAAACCCGGCCAGGATCAGCTCCTCCACGATGGCCAGTTTCTCTTCCGTGCTGAAGACGTGTTCCAGGGCCTGCATCCCGTCACGGACGGTGAGGTCCCCGATCTCCACGCGTTCAGGAAAGGATAGATGGTGTTTCATGCGTATCGCCTCCTTATTTGGGGAAAGGGGAGGGAATCCCTCCCCTTCGCCTTATCCCTTGATGATCCGCGGGGTAATCAGGTGGTGATGCGGACAGAAAGAGGGCGGGTTCTGGTAAGCCGCGCCGGTAAAGGCCTTCATGTAATCCCGGATCCTGGCGAACGAAACCACCTCGTCCACGAAGCCGCGAATGGCGCAATAAACGGGGCGGGACTGATCGTAATACTGCTTCGCCAGGGCGTTCATCTTCTCGATGACCGGCTCCAGCGGGCGTCCCGCGTCCTGCTCCTTGACGAGCCGGCGTGAGAAGGACGCCGCCGCCGCGGTCTCCCCGTGCATGACATAGATCTCGGTGGTCGGCGTTCCCAGGGTGAAGACGTTGTTGTTGTTGGCCGTGGGGCCGCCCATGATATAATGCGCCGCCGCGGTGCCTTTCCTCAGGACCGTCAGCATCATGGGCAGATCGGACTGCTCGATGGAGTAGATCAACGCCTGTCCCAAGCCCAGGAGTTCCGCTTTTTCGGCAATGTCACCCACGTCGATGCCGGTGGTATCCTGGAACCAGATCATGGGGATCCGATCCCGGCCGCAGAGCGTAACGAACTCGTTCAGCTTGATCAAACCCTGGCGGTAGAACTTGCCGCCCACGCCGATATACTGTCCCTTCGCGTATTCCGGGTAATCCCTGCCCAGGAAGCCCTGCCGGTTCCCGACCACGCCCACGAGGAAGCCGTCCACCTTCGCCAGGGCCGTGTAGATCTCGGGCCCGTAACCGGGACGGAACTCCATGTGCTCGCTGCCGTCCACCAGGCGCGCCACCACCTCCTCAAAAGAATAGACCATTTTCTGGTTGAAGGGAACGATCCGGTCGATCTCCGCGGGGCTGAGCTTGGGTTCCTTCGGTTCCGCGACCCGGAAGAAATTGGGGTTGTAGGCCGGCATGTCGTCCATGAGGCGCTTCAGGGCGTCCAGGACACCCTCCTCCGTCTCATAGACCTCCTTGAAGAAGCCCGTCTCGTTATAATGGATCTCCACGCGCCCCGGAGGCACCGCCTTGAAGTGCCGGGTCGCCTCGATGAGCTGGAGGGCGCCTTCCATATCGAAGTGGCCCTTGGGGCTCATGCCGCCCACGATCCCGCCGCCGCCGACGGCGATGTTGGCATCCTTGTGGGCGATGATGTAGGTGGGGCTGATGCCCTGGTATCCGCCGCCCGCCGGGTTGGTGCCGTAGACGCCGGCCAGAACGGGAATTCCCATTTTCTCAAGTTCCGCGTGGCGGTAGAAGGTCGTCCCGCCGCCGCGACGGTCCGCGTAGACCTCCTGCTGTTCCGTCAGCTTTACGCCGCTGCAGTTGACCAGCCAGACGAGAGGAACATGGAGGCGCTTGGCCATGTCGGTAACCCGGAGGATATTCTCCGCCTGCCCCGCGATCCAGGCCCCCGCGATGACCTTGTTGTCGAATCCGATGATGACGGCCCATTTCCCGTTGATCTTGCCCAGGCCGTCGATCACGCCCGTGGTGCCTTCCTCGTTGTTTTTCGGGTTGTAGAGCGTGTGCAGCGGGCACCAGGTGCCCGGATCGACGAGGTATTCCAGTCGCTGCCAGACCGTCAGCTGTCCCCGCTTGTTAATCCGTTCGGCGGGAAGGCCCGCGTTCTTGACGCGCTCCACCTCCTTGGCGACCTCCGCTTCCACCTCCTTGATCTGCTTGACGTTTTCCTCCATCCGCTCGATCTGTTTTTCGTTGAGTGGTTTTCCAAAATCCTGCATCTTTTCAAAATACTTCCTCATTCCTGTACCTCCCTAAAATCTGCGACTTTCTGTTCCAAGGTTGCAAGTATCCCCAGCTTGAAGCGGGGGTCCCTATAGAGGCGGGAATCCGCCTGCTTTTCATCCTCCACGAACCTGGCCTCGTCGAAACGGCCCTCCGGGTAGGTCTCGAACAGCCCTCTCAACTCGGCGATGGACTGGGGCGCGAGGGGTTTCCCCAGCCTCTTTATCTCTTCCCTGACCTCCTTCAATGGCCTGCCCCACAATCCCTCGTAGTTCATGGGGTTCACCCTGCGGGCCACCTCTTCCTCCATCTCCCGGTCCGTCGCCAGGATCTTCCGGTCCTTTCCCGTCACCACGGGGATTTCATGCGCCGGGCAGGTGGCCAGGTCCAGGGCGGCCGGCGCGAGCATGGCCCCCACCTCGTCGTTATGGGCCTGGAGGGCCTCCGCGTATCTCCGCTTGTCCGCCCGCGGATCGTCGGTGCGCTCCTTTTTCGGGAAGGGCAGCGCCACCTCCACCACGGCGTTGTAGATCCCGCAGGCCTTCAGGTCCGCCGCCTTCACCTCCCGGCTCGTGGAGGCCATGAACCGGGCGTTCAGCATCCCCGCCTTGGTGTAGGCGCGGCCCACACCGGCCCAGCCGGGTATCAGGCCGATCTGCGCCTCGCTGAAGCACATCCCGGACCTGGAATCCCCCACCAGGACATCGGTCATCAGGGCAATCTCCGCGGAACCGCCGAACCGGGTTCCGCCGCCGCAGATCGCCAGTGTCCGCAGGTGATCCGAGACGCGGCGCACCTTTTTGTAAAGGCCCACGCCCTTCTCGATGCGTTTGTCGCCCCACGCGTAGAGGGCCTCGATCTCCTCCCGGGGCCGTCCCGCCTTCTCCAGTTCCCTGCGCTTCTCGATGGTCTCAGTCAGGCGGTTCAGGCTCTCCTTCAGGTCCCCTCCAGCGTGCACGGGATCGCAGCCGCCGTAGAATATCACAAAGGACCAGTCGTCCAGCTTGTTTTCAATAATCGCATCCAGCGCGGCGTGGTAGGCATCCAGCCCCGGATTCCCCACCTGGTGCACGGGTGGATTATAATAACACAGAATCCCCCCCTTCGCACCCCCGGTTGTAATCTCATCGAGAAACAGGGACGCCCGTCCCTCTTCCCACGCGTAGACGGAACCAAGGTTTTTGACCCCCTTGATCTTTTCCGTCCTGAAAATGTCGATTGGACCCGCCATATCTTCACCCCCCTTGTTCGTTCAAGGTTGCTCTTACCAAACGTTCGTTAAATTTCATCCATTTCCCTTTAGGCGGAAGGGTGGCCGCCGCGCGGCCTTGAAGTCCGAAGTCTGAAGTAAAAACCCTTCGGACTTCAGCCTTCAAGGGGCGAACGCCCCGTCCTTCTGCCCATCAATCATATCGGGATGTTCCCATGCTTCTTCTTGG
>JALSPC010000122.1 GCA_026986155.1 bacterium | reverse complement strand
GCCGCGCGTCATGGGGCCTATCTGGTCCAGGGAGGAGGCGAAGGCCACGAGGCCGAAACGGGAGACGGTTCCGTAGGTGGGTTTCATCCCCACGATGCCGCAGAGGGAGGCCGGCTGGCGGATGGAACCGCCCGTGTCCGTGCCCAGGGCCCCGGCGCAGAGGGCGCCCGCCACGGCGGCGGCGGACCCGCCGCTGGACCCGCCCGGAATCCTTTCCAGGTCCCAGGGGTTGCGCGTGACCTGGAACCGAGAGTTTTCCGTGGAGGATCCCATGGCGAACTCGTCCATGTTGAGCTTTCCCAAAAACACGGCGTGTTCCCGGCGGAGCTTTTCAATGACGGTGGCGGAGTAGGGGGGAACGTAGTTTTCAAGGATCTTCGACCCGCAGGTGGTGGGAACCCCCTCGATGCAGAGAACGTCCTTGATGCCCAGCGGGATGCCGGTAAGCGGCGTCGCCTCTCCCCGCCGGATGACCGCGTCCGCCTCCCGGGCCTGGCGGAGGGCGCCTTCCGCGTCCACGTGGAGATACGCCTGGATCTTGCCGTCGAGGCGGTCGATGCGGTCCAGGTAGGCCTGGGTCACCTCGACGGAGCTCACCTCTCCCCTTTTCAGCGCCTCGGAGAGGTCCTTGATGGTGTGGTATTCCGGGTATGACATAAAATCTCCTTAGGTGGGGGAATTCCCCTCCGAGATGGGGGGAACCTGGAAAAAGGACTCGACCTTGGCGGGGGCGTTTTCCAGTATCTTTTCACGGTCCCCGAAGGGTGTAAGGACATCCTCCCGGAAGGCGTTCACGATGTCCAGGGCGTGGGAGGTGGGCGCGATCCCCTCCGTGTCGAGGGCGCCCAGCTTTTCCACATATCCCAGGATGGCGTTCAGATCCTTTTCGAGGGAGGTCTTCTCCGCCTCGCCAAGGGAGAGGCGGGCCAGCGCCGCGATATGTTCCACTTCCTTTCGTCCAATGGCCATTTTTCAACCCCTTTTCACGGAAAATTTTTCAATCAATCCGCCCGTCTCCGCCCTCCGTTCCTATCACACCCGCCGCGGCCGGGTCAAGCCATCCTTAAGCCGGTTCGCGGGCCTTTCAAGCCGGGTTATCTTCAACGCGTTTTCGGATTTCGATAATGATACCGGCCATCAGGCGCCTTGCCCGCTCGGGGTCCCTGTCCTTGATGGCCCGCAGGATCTCCTCGTGAATTTCAACGAAATGCCGCTCCAGTTCCTTTTCGTGAAAATCGCAGAAATATTTCCTGAGGAGCTCGATCAAGGCGTTCATGATGATGATAAGCACGGGATTGCCCGTGGCCTGGGCGAGCTGCACGTGGAGTTTCCCCCGAACCCGCTGGAGATACTCGCAGTCTTCCATGTTCTCACGGCAGAGATTGAGGAGGGTCTCTATTTCCTCGATGTCCTCACCCTTCGCCCGTTTTGCCGCCTCCGCAGCCACGTAGGGCTCGATGAGGAGGCGAATCTCGAAGATATCCCCCGCGGTGACCTTCCCGGAATCGACGAGACGTCCCAGGGCCTCGCTCATGGGCCGGTGAAACCCGTCGTCGGCGAAGATGCCCCCCCTGGGGCCCCGCTTGATCTTGACGAACCCGCGACCCTCCAGGAGCCGGAGCGCCTCCCGAATGACCGTCCTGCTGACGCCGAACTCCTTGGCAAGGTCTACCTCGGAGAGGAGGCGCTCCCCCAGCCGAAGCTCGTTGTTCAAGATTTTCGTCTCGATTTCGTGTGCGACCTGCTCGGAATACCTTTTTTTCTCCAACGGTTGAAATGCCACTTCTTCTTCCTTTCGTGTGAATTTCGGCGGGTATTATACCCTAATCGCGCGATTATCCAAAATCGTTCACGTTCCCGAACCCGTATTCCTCTTTCACGGCCTCTTTTCCCTTGGGATAGTCGAGCCACGCGGGCACCGGCTTGGGCCGCCATTTGCGGCCGTAGAGGATATTGTCAACCAGGGGAAAATACCTACGGGCCAGCCGGGAACGGGCCACGTACCAGCGGACGATCCGGTGCAGGGGGGTGTCGGGGCGGCTGTAGGGGCAGATGGCCATGCAGATGGAGCAGTCCGTGCCCACCTTGGCCCAGAACTCGAAACAGCTGTCCGCGTCCAGTTTCCACTTCAGCGCCCCGTTGTAGACCACCTTGTCGCCCATGGGGATGGACCGGGAGGGACACGACTCCGCGCACTTCTTGCACCAGGCGCAGAACTCGTCCACGCCGAGGGAGACGGGGGTGTCCGGGATGAGGGGCATGTCGGTCAACACGGCGAAGATGCGCACCCGGGGCCCGAATTTCGGCGCAATGAGATAACCGAGGCGTCCCACTTCTCCCAGCCCCGCGTCCACCGCCAGCGGAGGAAGAGC
>JALSPC010000121.1 GCA_026986155.1 bacterium | reverse complement strand
CGCCCGCCATCTCGTAACCCGTCTCCATGGTCTCGCCGTCGGTGGCGACCACGTGGACCAGAAAGACCGTCTGGACGCGTCTCTCGGAGGCCTGTTCCCCGAGGGAATTGAGGGTGTAGATCTCCCTCTCCTCGTCCCGGTAGATAACCTTGACCTGGCGGATGCGGCCGTCCACCGCACGAGCGGCCGCGTCGGCCTCTTTCAGAATGACGGCCTTGGCATCGAGGGCCATGGCGTCGGGGGGGATCTTGATGACATGGGTGTGGGACGTAAGCGGGGAGAGCCGGGGAGGAGGCGAGGGGCGCTTGTTCAGCGCCACCATCTCGGAAAGCAGCGTCGCCAGCCGCATCAGCGAGGATTCCGTCATGACGTTCGTGTAGGCGTAAAAGGCGTGGAAGTTGTTGATGACGCGAAGGCCGAGCCCCGCGTCTGTGCCGGAGATGGCCTTTTCGAGCCTCCCGTCCTCAAAAGACAGGGTTGTCTCTGTCCGCGTCTCGTAGAAAAGGTCGGCAAACTCTCCGCCCCGCCGCAGGCTGTGAGAGAGGGCTTTTTCCAAAGGTAAATTAAGCAGTTTCGTCAGGGTCATGCGTTTCTCCAATTGGGTAGCCGGTGGTCACGGGGGCCATGCCCGTTTCTTTCGCGATATCCGCCACGAGCCCCATGAAGGTTCGATGGAATCCGGGGGGAATCATCATCTCGACCAGGGCGATCCGATCGTCAATCGTCCGGGAGATAGCGATGCCCTCGTAGGATTCGAGGAGGAATTTCAGGGTGCTGATATCCCTCCGGTCGATTCGGTAGAGCCTCTGGATGGTGTCACGTTCCATCTTGTCAACACGTTTCCCCCATGATAAGCTTCCCGATGATGGATAAAAACGCATTTTTTGTCAAGGGTTAAAGCGATGCCCCTCTATGCGTTTGACGGCAAAAGGCCGGAAATCGGGCGGAACTGTTTCGTGGCGGAGACCGCGGATGTCATCGGCGGCGTGCGTATGGGTGACCGGTGCTACGTGGGATTCGGCGCCATCCTTCGCGGTGATTACGGCGACATCATCGTCGGGAATGAGACGGCGGTGGAAGAGGGGTGTCTTTGTCACGCGAAACCGTCCGGCCTCCTGACCATCGGCAGCCGCGTCACCTTGGGACACGGGGCCATCGTGCACGGCAGGGAGATCCAGGACGAGGCGGTTATCGGCATGGGCGCCGTGGTGGGATTCGACGCGGTCATCGGCAGGGGCGCGGTGGTGGCTGAAGGCGCCGTCGTGACGTCCGGCACCGTGGTGCCGGCCAACACCCTCGTGGCCGGGACCCCCGCGCGGGTGATAAAGACCATAGACGCGGCGAAACGGGCGCATTTCAACAGGGTGAAACAGGTCTACGCGGACCTGGCGGAAACCTACGATTCCAGGCTGGAAAGGATAGGTGGCAAGGGATGATTGTCCGGCATATCAACGACGAGGAAGTGACGGAAACCCGCTATATCGCCCACGGCGGCGCCCTGGCGGAGATGGTCCTGGACGGCCGCGTCCTGAAGGAACTGGGCTTTTTCGCCATCGCCATCCTCCCTCCCGGCAACGAGATCGAACCCCATCGCGACGTCATGGAGGAGATCTACTTCATCCTCGAGGGGAAGGGAGAGATGCGGGTGGACGGCGAACGGCGCGAGGTGGAATCAGGCTGCGCCATCTGGATTCCCACCGGCTCCCTGCATGGCCTTGTCAACACGGGCACTCAACCTTGTGTCATCATCGTCGTGGCCTCCCGCCCGGATCTGAAACCCGGAGACATGATGATGTAGGAAGGGGCCGTGCGACCTTTCAGGATCTTGTCCGTCGACGGCGGGGGGATACGCGGGATCATTCCCGCCGTCGTCTTGCGTGAAATTGAGAAGATAACGAAACAATCCATCTCCGCCCTTTTCGACCTCATGGCCGGAACCTCCACGGGCGGGATTATCGCCTGCGGGCTTGCCACACCGGGTGCCTCCGGCGGGCCAAGATATGCGGCGCGGGATATGGCCCGGTTCTACGAAAAAAAGGGCCCGGAGATCTTCCACCTTTCCCCCCTGCGCCGTTTATTTACACTGGGCGGCTGGGCGGAGGAGAAGTATCCCGCCCATGCCATCGAGCGGGAACTGATGCGCTTTTTCGGAATCACCTCCCTGTCCGAGACCCTCACGCCCCTTTTGATCCCCGCCTACGAGATCGAACGGCGCTTCCCCTTCTTTTTCAAGAGCCACCGGGCCGTGTCGGATGCCGCCTACGACTACCCCCTGTGGCAGGCGGCCCGGGCCACCTCGGCCGCCCCGGCCTATTTCGAACCCGCGAAGGTCACCTCGCGGACGGGAAGATCCTATGCCCTTATCGACGGCGGCGTGTTCGCCAACAATCCCGCCCTCTGCGCCTTTGTGGAGGCGCGGGCGTTCTTCGAAGCCGGTGAAATCGTGCTTGTTTCCCTCGGCACGGGAAAACAGGACCGTCCCATCCCCTACGAAAAGGCCTCGGGCTGGGGAAAGGCCGGCTGGGCGCCCCGGATCCTCGACGTGATGATGGACGGCGTCAGCGACACGGTGGACTATCAACTGCGGCAGCTCCTGGACGGGGATCACTACTTCCGGTTCCAGGCGGACCTGAACCTCGCGGACGACGACATGGACGACACCTCGCCCCTTAACCTCTTGAAATTGAGGGAGCAAGGAGAAAGGCTGGTAGCGAGGGAAAGAACAAGGATAGAAAAACTATGTGGCCTTCTCGCGGGCGATCAATTCGTCCAGGCTGGTCACGGCCGTCCCGAAGCGGGAAACCGCGGCCCGGTAAGAGATAATCCCGATATGGCATGAAGTCTCTCTCATTCAGGCACGTCCCTTCTTGAAAAAGGGGGCGCGGAAGATAAAGAATCAAGGGATAAAACGAAACCCATCTCTACCCGGTTTTGGAATCTTTTCCCAGTTTCGATTCCGTTCCGTTCAGGATTCTTTGGATGTTTGCCCTGTGACGGATGGTGATGAGGAGCGCCATGGCGGCGGAGAGGATGACATACGGGCGGGGGTAGCCCCAGACCCAGCCCCAAAAAGGCAACAGGAGACTGGCCGTGATGGATGCCGCGGACACCATGCGGCTCAGGAAGGCGACCGCGAAGAAACAGAGCAGCGTCACCCCCAATGCCTTGGGCATGAGAATAAGCGTGACGCCGATGGCGGTGGCTACGCCCTTGCCTCCCCTGAATTTCAGGTAAATGGGGAAAAGATGGCCCAGGAAGGCAAGAAACCCCACGAGGGCGATGGCGGTGAGATTTTCGAGAAAACGAACCGCGAGGAGGGCGGGGATGAGGCCCTTGAGGATGTCAAGGATTAACGTGGCGATTCCCAACGCCTTGCCCCCGCTGCGCAGCACGTTGGTAGCGCCGATGTTGCCGCTTCCCACCTTTCGCGGGTCCGGCGCGCCCGTCAGCCGCGCGAGGATTGGCCCGGAGGGGACGGAACCGAGAAGATAAGCGAAAACAACCAATCCTATAAGCGAGACCTTGAACCTCCCTTTCGTGTTGTTTCTCCAGTTAACACCAAACAGACGCAATTTTCAAGGGTAATGAAAAAAACCTTAAAATCGCCTCTGTTAATTTAAAGGTTTTCTTGGATTTTAGATATGAGGTCTGTTAGAGAATAGGGTTTTGCGAGAAAATGAATGCCTTCTTTAATGGCACCATGGTTGAGGATATGATTGTTTGTGTATCCCGAGGTAAAGAGAATCTTGATATCCGGGCATATTTCCGCCGCTTGACGCGCGAGCTCGTCCCCATTCATAACCGGCATGATGACATCCGTGATGATGAGATTAAAGGATTTATCGGAGCATTTCAGGAGATTCAGGGCCTCTAACCCATTGGCGGCCTCCATGACTTTGTAGCCGCGCGCTCGGAGGGCGCCCGCCGCGAGTTCTCGCAGTTGGGTTTCATCTTCAACAAAGAGAATTAATCCCTTGCCCTGCCGGGAAATCTCCATGGAATGGGAATCCACTTCATCCGTGGCTTTTAGATGGGTAGCGGGCCAGTAAATCTTGAAGGTTGTTCCCCGACCTGGTTCACTGTAAACGTTTATATACCCGAGGTTTTGTTTGACGATTCCATACACGGTCGAAAGACCCAATCCGGTCCCTTTCTTTGTCTCTTTTGTGGTAAAGAAGGGCTCAAAAACCCTCTGACGGGTTTCTTCGTCCATGCCGATACCCGTATCGCTTACCGAGATAAGGATATAATCCCCAGGCTTGACTTCCAGGTGGGTTCCCACATAGGCCTTGTCGAGGGTGACATGGGATGTTTCAAGAAGGATTTTTCCCGCCGATGTTTTGTCGCGTTTGGCCGCAATCGCGTCGCGAGCGTTGACAACGAGATTCATGATAACCTGTTCAATCTGAGACGGATCTGCTTTGATAAAGGGTAGATCCGGCGTGAGGCTCGTTTCAAACTGGATGTTTTCACTAATGATTCGGCGAAGCATCTTTCCAAGTTCGGTGACGACGCGATTGATGTCGATGACGCGGGGTTCCACGGTCTGTTTTCGGCTGAAGGCCAGCAATTGGTTCACGAGGGTTTCCGCCCTTATCTCCACTTCCTGGATGGTGGAAAGCTCCCGAAAACCCGGCGCGTTCTGGGGAATGCGAGAGAGCCCCAGTTCGCAGTAGCCCTTGATAATGTTGAGGAGGTTGTTGAAATCGTGGGCGATCCCTCCGGCGAGCTGCCCCACGGTTTCCATTTTTTGCACCTGGATTAAGCGGGTCTCCAATTTTTTCTCTCCCGTGATATCTTGCTTGACGGCCGCGAAGTTGATGATGTTGCCTTTAGCGTCCTTGATGGGGAAAATGGCCGCCTTTTCGTAGTAAAGCGTGCCGTCCTTCCGCTTGTTGAGGAATGTCCCGAACCAGGTTTTCCCAGAGGTAAGGGTGTGCCAGAGGTTTCGGTAAAAAGACTTGTCGTGATGACCGCTTTGAAGGATTCGGGGGTTTTTGCCCCTGACTTCCCGCAGGGCATATCCCGTAGTTTTTTCAAACGCGGGGTTCGCGTATACGATGTTCCCCTCCATGTCCGTGATGAGAATGCTCTGAGAGGCCTGTTCGATAACGGTGGCCAGTTGAATGAGGTATCTCTCCTGCGCCTTCTGCTGGGTTATGTCGCGTAAGATTCCTTCAATGGCGAAGGGATGGTTCTTCTCATCCGTGATGAGTGTGGCGGTAAGGAGGACAACCATGTCAGAGCCGTCCAGCGTTTTGAGATTCAGTTCATAATCCTTGACGGAGCCTTTTTTCTTGAGAATCTCAATGAACTCCGGGCGTTCTTCAGGGTTTTGATAAAGGTCCGCCACCTTAATGGATTTCGTCTCTTCAAGGCTTGACAGCCTGAAGAGCTTCAGGGCCGCGGGATTCATATCGAGGATACGGCCGTCGAGGCTATTGATGAAGATGGGATCGGGGGAATTTTCAAAGAGTTGCCGATAGCGTTTTTCGCTTTCGGCAACTCTCTTCTCCACCTCCTTCTCTTTGGTGACAATTCGGCCGTGTCCGACCGTGCCGATTATCTTGCCTGTTTCATCGAAGATCGGCGCCTTAAACACATCCAGGTAGAGAAACTGCCCCTTGACGTTCCCGTATTCATCGAAACGCCGCGCTTTTTGGGTGTTCAGAACAATTTCATCGGAATTCACGCATATCTCGCCGAAGGTGTGCCAATCTTTTCGTTCCGGGTGACGATGGCGCTCGCGGTTTGCGAAAAACAGGTCGGTTTTGCCAATGGGCTCGTCGGTATCGCTGGCGTTCAGAAGTTTTTCGCAGATGGCTCTGTTGGTGAAGATATATCTGCATTCAAGGTCTTTCGCCCAAACCAGATCTGGGATATTGTCCGCCATGAGCCGGTAGAGCTTGGCGGCTTGCCTGTATTTTTCCTCGCTCTCGCGCAGCGCCGCTTCGGCGCGCTTTTGTTTGGTGATATCCCGGATGATGGTGAGAACCTGACGTTTCCCCTTGGGCACCATCCGCGCCTCAAACCATTTTATTTCTCCCGAGACCTCGAGATTGTATTCAAAGACCTGTATATGCCCGGATTCAAGGGTTTCTTTAACCTTTTTTTCGGCGAGATTTGCCAAAAACTCGGGCAGGATATCGCGAGCGGAAGAGCCAATGACCTCATCGCAGGGTCTCAGAAGGAGGGGCGATTTCGGCGGGTAACAATCGACGAAGCGAGACTTGTCGTCGAGAACAAAGATGATATCCGGCAGGACGTTCAGAATGGTCTTGAAGCGAGACTCGTTTTCCAGAAGCTCCATCTCCGCCCGTTTTTCCTTCGTGATATCCAGGTTGCTGCTGACCCGCCCGATGACGTTTCCCGCCTCGTCAAAGACCGGGCTGCATCTGTGAGAGATCCATCTCGCTTCCCCATTCTTGTGTACGATACGAAACACTTGCGCACCGGGGGAAGGATTTTTCAAGCTGGCGTTAAATTCGTGGATGATGCGATTTCTGTCATCGGGATGAATAATTTGAAAGAAAAAGTCGGATTGTGAAAGAAAATCTTCCCTCCCATACCCGGTGATTTCTTTCGCGGCGGAAGAGGAGGAATAGAGAATTTCACCGCTGGCCGCGCGGTAGATAAGCCAGTCAGAGGAATGCGAATCTATGATTTTTAGGATGTCGGCAGGAGGGTCACTCTTTCCCATCGCGACCTTTATTATGCGACACCTCAAAAGGCTTGTCAAGGATATAAGAATTGTTATGAGTTCTAACTATCCGGCGCGCGTAAAGGGGATATTTGTGCGACAGACTTAAAAGAATTTGTCTTTCTCAAACCCAAATCAGCGGTGGTTGCCCGTTTCAGATGGGGCAACCACCGCAAGAATAACGTCTCATCGACTGGTTTTGAAAAAATGCCTCAGCCCTGATGCCTATTCTCGAAAGGCAGGCATGAACACCCCGCGCCTTGGGCCGTGTATCAATAATGAATTTGCTCTATTCCAACCCGGCCGCCTTCGCAACCAGCTGAGCGATATCCACGGCCCGCATCTCTTCCCCTTTTCCCAGTTCCTTGATGCCGTCGGAAAGCATGGTGTAGCAGAACGGGCAGGCGGTGCAGACGGTCTTCGCGCCGGCGTCCGCGGCCTCCTGGGTGCGCTTCTGGTTGATCCGCGTGCCCAGGGTCTCTTCCATCCACATCCGGCCGCCTCCCGCGCCGCAACAGAGACTCTTCTCGTGGTGACTGGCCATCTCCACGGGGGCGCCTAAACCCAGGGCCTTCAGGATGTTGCGCGGCTGTTCGTAGATGCCGTTGTAGCGGCCCAGGTAGCAGGAGTCGTGGTAGGAAATCGCGCACAGGTTGTCGACGGGGTTCTTCAGGGTAATCTTCCCGCTTCGGATGAGGTCATCGAGGATCTCCGTGTAGTGGTAAACCTCGTAATCGCCGCCCAGTTCCTTGTAATCATACTTGAGGGTGTTGTAACCGTGCGGGCAGAGGGTGATAATCTTCTTCACCTTGTAGTTGTTGAAGACCTCCATGTTGGTTTCGGCCAGCATCTGGAAGAGGTACTCGTTGCCGATCTTCTTCGCGGAGTCGCCGCAGCAGCCTTCCTCCGTGCCGAGAATGGCGTAATCGAGGCCCGCCGCGTTGAATATCTTGGCCAGGGCGATTGCCACCTTCTTGTTGAGATCGTCAAAGGCCCCCGCGCATCCCACGTAGAAGAGGTATTCCGCCTCGCCCTTCTGGGACATGAGGGGAACGTTTAGTTCCTTGGCCCAGTCGGCTCGGGCGTGGGATCCGATGTTCCAGGGATTGGAGTTGTTTTCCATGCCCCGGAAGACCTCCTGGACCTCGGCGGGGAAATCGGATTCCATCATGGTGAGATACCGCCGCAGGTCGATGAGCTTGGGGAACTGGGAGATGTAGGCGGGACACGCCTCGATGCACGCCATGCAGGTGGTGCAGGCCCAGATGGCATCCTTTTCGATGACCTCTCCGATGAGCCCGGGGCCCTCGTAGGATTCCTCGTGGATCACCCGCACCTTGCCGTCGGCGTCGAGGGAGAGCTTGACCTTGGCCTCCAGGTGTTCCCGCAGGTTCTGGATGACGTCCCTGGGTTTAAGCGGCTTGTCCGTGTTGAAGGCGGGACAAACGGCCACGCATCGGCCGCATCGCATGCAGACTTCTGAATCAAAAAGATCTTTCCAGGAGTATTCCTCCAGAAGGTGAACTCCGAAGGTCTCGGCGGTCTCGAAGGTCTCGGGGGGAATCGGCTTCAGGGGCGCGGGGTTTTCGGTCATGTTGCGCATGTAGATATTGACCGGGACAGTAAAAATATGGAGTAGTTTCGAGTAGGCCACGTAAACGATAAAGCCCATGACGATGAAGAGGTGCAGCCACCAGACGAACCGGTGCAGCCCTTTCGCCGCCTGGACGCTCATCCAGGCGAAGGGCAGGGCGAAGAGATGGCCCCCGAACGAGTACCACGCGTAGGGATGCATAGGATGCCCGGGTTGCATCTCCGTCGCCTGCAGGCGCAATCCCTCGATGAGAAACCCTGTCACGACGATGGCGAGAATCAGCCAGAGGATGATGCGGTCTTCCGGTTTGTCGTCGAGCCATTTCGGCCTTCCGGCGTAGCGCCGGACGAGAAACATGATGATACCCGCAATAACCATAATCCCGCCCAGGTCCGTAATAAGAGAGAAGAAGAGGTAAAACCCGCCCTGGAGGATGTTGGCGTGGAAGAGGGGTTCGATGATATCTCCCTGGACGAAGTCCATGAAGGTCCCGAAGAAGAGGGCGATGAATCCCCAGAAGATGAAGAGGTGGGCGACCCCCTGGTAGGGTTCCCGGAGGATCTTCCGGTGGCCGAAGACCTCCGCGACGGCGTATTTCAGACGCTGCCCCGCGTTGTCTGTCCTCGGGACGTCGGGCCCGGAGGCCAGTTTCATCATCTTCACGGCGTCGAAGAATCCGCCTCTTCGAAAGAGACCCTTCACGAAAAGGACGATGGCCGCGAGGGCGAGTATGTAGCTTAAGACCCTGGCGACGGGAAACCCCGTCCCTACCACGTTCCAATACAGTTCCCTGGTTATCTCGGCTCCGGGCATAGACACCCCCTGAATCTGGAAATGGGAGGCGGGATGGGGAACTCCCCATCCCGCGATGTAAGTTTACTGTCCCTTGATCTTTTTAATCTCTTCGGTGAGTTTGGGAAGGATCTCGAAGAGATCGCCCACCACCCCGTAGTCGGCCTTTGAGAAGATGGGCGCCTCGGGGTCCTTGTTGATGGCCACGATGACCTTGGAGGTATTCATCCCCGCCAGGTGCTGAATGGCGCCGGAGATACCCGCCGCGATGTAGAGGTTCGGGCTGACGGTCTTTCCCGTCTGGCCTATCTGGTAACCGTGGTCGATCCAGCCCGCGTCCACCGCCGCGCGGGACGCGCCGACGGTCGCCGTGGGACCGAACGCGCGGGCCAGTTCCTCGAGGAGCCTGAAGTTCTCCGCGCCCTCCATGCCGCGGCCGCCGGACACGATGATCTCGGCCTCCGTCTGATCGGGTTCTTCCGATTCCCTCACCTCGACCGACTTCACGACGGCCTTAATTTTGGAGGTATCGAGGTTCACGTCCACCTTCTCCACGGCGCCGGCGCCGGCGATCTCCTCCACCCCCAGGGAGTTGGGACGAATGGAAATCACCTGGGGGCTGCCCAGGGCCTCGACCGTGGCGTAGGCCTTCCCCGCGAACATGGGTCGTTTCGCGATGACCTTGTCCCCCTCCAGGGACAGCTCGACGCAGTCAGAGAGGGCGCCCACCTTCAGCCTTGCCGCCAGGGCGGGGGTCAGGTCCTTCCCCTGCGCCGAGGCGCTGAGGAAGATGATGGACGGGTTCACCAGCCCCGCCACGTGGGCCAGGGCCTGAACATAGGGTTCAGTCAAGTAGTTTTCAAATTCAGGGCCATCTACCACGTAGATCTTATCCGCGCCGTATTTGCCAAGTTCCCCGGCAAGACCCTCCACGCCCTTTCCGATGATGCACGCGGAGACCTGCCCGCCCAGGGCCTTCGCCTTGCTCGCAATCTCGAACGCGCCTTTCTTTATCTCACCCTTCTGAACTTCCGCATAAACCAGGATATCCGGCATTTTCATCACCTCCTTGTAGTCTTAGATAACTTCCGCTTCTTCGCGCAAGGCCTTGGCAAGGGCGGCGGCCTTCGCCGCGGCGTCGGCGCCCTCGATCATCTTCCCGGCCTGCCGTTCCGGCGGGAGGCTCATGCCCTTGATAACGGTCATGGGCTCCGCGCTCACGCCCAGGTCCGCCACTGTTTTCACCGTGACCGGCTTTTTCTTCGCCTTCATGATCTGAGGCAGGGAGGCGTAACGGGGCTCGTTGAGGCCCTTCTGCGCGGTAAAGATGGCGGGAAGCGGCACCTCAATGACGGCGTGCCCTCCCTCTATCTCGCGGGTGGCAATGGCTGTCTTCCCGTCGTCGGAGAGTTCGAGCTTGATGACCAGGGTGATCACCGGCAGGTCCAGGAGTTCTCCCAGGTAGGCCGCCACCTGCCCGGCGTCGTCGTCCACCGCCTGCTTCCCGCAAAAAATCGCGTCGTATTCCAGTTCCTTGATGGCGGCGGCCAGCGCCTGCGCCGTGGCATAGGGATCCGCCTTGGCGGCGAAATCCGCGTCGTTGATGTGCACGGCCGTGTCCGCTCCCATGGCAAGGCCGGAGCGGATGGCATCCAGCGCCCGGTCGGGCCCGAGGGAGACCAGGGTCACCGTCCCGCCGGTCTTTTCCTTCTTTCGAACCGCCTCTTCCACGGCGTATTCGTCGAAGGGGTTCATGATCCACTTCACACCGTCTGTGACGATCCCCGTCCCATCGGCATTGAGCTTGATCAATGTCTCCGTATCAGGCACCTGTTTCACGCATACTACTGAATTCATTCTATGACCTCCTTTCCCTTTTTCCGCTTAGACTCGGAAGCACTTCATCCAAAAAACTTAACACCCGTTAAAATATCTTATATTGCTGAAAAAAGTCAAGGAAATTTTTCACAAGCTTCCATTCTTGGGCGGCCCTTGGGGGGGAATTCGTTCCAACTCACCGGACGTTGCGAAACGATACGTGCCTCCAGAGCCTTGACAACAAGCTGCATGTTTGTTAAAAAATGCTGACCACGGAGGGAGGCAGGGTGGCAAAGTATTATGAAGTAGTTGTTTTTCAGGGAAATTCCAAGAAGACCAGGGTCAGACATTTCAAGATTCCAAAGATACTCATTTGGCTTATTGTCTTGATTATTCCCTCCTTTTGCGGATTGTCAGGGCTTGTCATCTACAATTACGCGAATCACGAACTTGGGTATAGAAAGGCGGTGAAATCGGCTGGCGTTTACAAGAGTCAAGTGGCCACGCTCGAAAAAAAGGTTAGGGAAATTCAAGCCCAGGTGGCGAAGGTGAGGAAGCTGGACGAGAAGCTCCGGGTCATCGCCAACCTCAAGCCCGCCGTGCGGGAGGGAGAGAACCTCTGGGGCGTGGGGGGGATTCCCGAGGATCTGGGCGCGTCCTCGGCCGAGATGGTCAATACGCTCCCGCCCGAGGAATCGGAGCGGATCCGGCAGCTTCACTACGACCTGTTCCGGTTGGAGAAGCTTTCCAAGTTCGAGCAGAAAAGTCTAAAAGAGCTGCATGACAAGCTGATAAGTCGGAAGGACCTGCTCGATTCGACGCCCTCCATCCGGCCCGCCTACGGGTTCGAGACCTCGGGGTTCGGCTACCGAATATCACCGTTCACGGGCCACAAACAGTTCCATGAAGGCTTGGACATCGCCAATCGCAAGGGGACGCCCGTGATCGCACCGGCCAACGGGCTCGTGGTCTTTACGGGGAGAAAAGGCGGGTTTGGAAACCTGATTATCATTGACCACGGACACGGGATTACGACCCGGTTCGGCCACCTGTCCAAGATTCTCGTGAAGGTGGGCCAACATGTCAAAAGAGGTGAAAAAATTGCGGAGATTGGAAATACGGGGCGATCAACGGGGCCCCATCTTCACTACGAGGTACGGTTAAACGGGGTGCCCGTCAACCCCAGACGATATATTTTAAACTGATTTCCTTTAATTTTTCTTTTCAAAGGGAAAATACGCGAGGGTGGATCGACGTATCCACGTCGCAGGTAAATACATTCAAACACGGGTGGTAAACCGTCATGTTATCCAAGTTGCTTTTGAAGGTGGTAGGCAGCAAGAACGAGCGGGAACTCAAGCGAATTTCTCCCATCGTCGCGCGCATAAACGAACTGGAATCTCAGGTCCAACCCCTCTCGGACGACGACCTGAAACGCAAGATGGCGGAGTATCGCCAGCGGGTGGAAAACGGAGAGCCCCTCGACGACATCCTTCCCGAGGTCTTCGCCCTGGTGCGGGAGACGGCGCGACGGATCCTGGGAGAGCGACATTTCGATGTCCAGCTCGTCGGGGGCATCGTTCTGCACGAGGGGAAAATCGCGGAGATGAAGACCGGCGAGGGGAAGACCCTCGTGGCAACCCTTCCCGTCTGCCTCAATGCACTGACGGGCAGGGGCGTGCACGTGGTCACGGTCAACGACTATCTGGCCAAGCGCGACGCCGAGTGGATGGGGGCCATCTACCGGTTCCTCGGATTTTCCGTGGGCGTGGTGACCCACGAGCTTTCCGACGAGGAGCGGAAGAAGGCCTACGGCGCTGACATCACCTACGGAACCAACAACGAGTTCGGCTTCGATTACCTCCGGGACAATATGAAGTTCGACATTGAGGAGTTCGTCCAGCGCGAGTTGAACTACGCCATCATTGACGAGGTGGACAGCATCCTCATCGACGAGGCGCGGACGCCGCTGATCATCTCCGGCCCGGCCGAGGAGTCCACGGAGAAGTATTACACCATCGACCGGATCATTCCCTTTCTGAAGAAGGATGTTGACTACACCATCGACGAAAAGGCGAATTCCTCCGTCCTGACGGAGGAAGGGGTCCTGAAGGTGGAACGCCTGCTGAAGATCGACAACCTCTACGACCCCCGGCACATCGACACCCTTCACCACGTGAACCAGGCCCTGAAGGCCCACACCCTCTTCAAGCGGGACGTGGACTACGTGGTGAAAAACGGCGAGGTCATCATCGTGGACGAATTCACCGGGCGGCTCATGCCCGGCCGGCGCTACAGCGACGGGCTCCACCAGGCCTTGGAGGCCAAGGAGAAGGTGAAGATAGAGAACGAGAACCAGACCCTGGCGACCATTTCCTTCCAGAACTACTTCCGCATGTATGACAAGCTGTCGGGAATGACGGGAACGGCGGACACGGAGGCGGTGGAATTCAAGAAGATCTACAATCTGGACGTGGTGGTGATTCCCACCAACAAGCCGATGATACGAAAAGACCACCAGGACGTCATCTACAAGACGGAGAAGGAGAAGTTTAAGGCCGTTGTGGAGGAAATTACGGACTGCCACAAGCGGGGCCAACCCGTGCTCGTCGGCACCATCTCCATCGAGAAGTCGGAGAAGCTCAGTTCCATGCTCAAGAAACGGGGCGTCCCCCACAACGTCCTGAACGCGAAACACCACGAACGGGAGGCGGAGATCGTGGCCCAGGCGGGCCGGAAAAAGGCGGTGACCATCTCCACCAACATGGCGGGACGCGGGACCGACATCGTCCTGGGCGGCAACTACAAGATGATCGCGGAGAAAAAGATCAAGCCGGACATGGGCGAGGCGGAGAAGGAAAGGATTTATGAGGAGGCCAGGCAACTGACAAGGAAGGAGCACGATGAGGTCATCGCCCTGGGCGGTCTCCATATCATTGGGACGGAACGGCACGAGAGCCGACGCATCGACAACCAGTTGCGGGGCCGTTCGGGACGCCAGGGCGACCCGGGATCCTCCAGGTTCTACCTATCCTTGGAGGATGATCTGCTCCGGATCTTCGGGTCGGAGCGGATTTCCAATGTAATGGATAAGTTGGGGATCGAGGAGGGAGAGCCCATCGAGCACAAGTTCATCACCAAGGCCATCGAGAACGCCCAGAAGCGGGTCGAGGCCCAAAACTTCGAGATACGGAAACAGCTCCTCGAGTATGACGACGTAATGAACAAGCAAAGGGAAGTCATCTACGGCTGGCGCAAGGAGGTGCTGACCTCCGAGAACCTTCGGGACGAAATCATGGACATGGCCGTCGAGATCGTCCCGGAAATCCTGGCTCCCTTCGTGGACGAGAAGACCTATCCGGAAGAGTGGAACTGGAAGGGGATTCAGGACGCCCTCTTCAAGCAGTTTCACGTTCGACTCGACCTGACGGACGAGGAGAAGGAGAATGCCGCCCTGGAGGGCCTTCAGGAGATGGCGGAGGAGAAAATAGAGCGATTTTACGCCCATAAAGAGAAGGAATACGGCGAAGAGATCATGCGATTTTTGGAGAAGATGATCCTCCTCCAGTCCATCGACATGAACTGGAAGGACCACCTCCTAGCCATCGACCAGCTGCGGGAGGGCATCGGGCTGCAGGGCTACGGCCAGCAGGATCCCCTCCGCGTCTACCAGCGGGACGCCTTTGACATGTTCGAAGAGATGATTTTCCGCATCAAGCAGGACGCCGTGGAAAAGCTTTTCGCCGTGGAGATCGAGCGCGAGGAGGTGGTGGAAGACCTCACCTACCTGCCCATGGCCGACGAGAGCGCCATCAGCCTGGGGCGGGGGCAGATGATGCAGCGTCCCATGGCCCAGGCCGGGGAGTTCGCCCCGCCGCCGGAGGCCTCGGGGGGCGGGGACAAGCCGGTTACATACCGACGTGCGGGAAAGAAGATCGGCCGCAACGACCCTTGTCCCTGCGGAAGCGGAAAGAAATATAAGAAATGCTGTGGCCGGGGGCTGTGAGCCATGGTCCGTGACGTGACCGGGTTCAGATTCTCCACCGCTTGCGCGGGGATAAAGGAGACGGGGCGTCCCGATATGGCGCTGATGATGGCGGACCCGCCCGCGCGGTGGGCGGGAACGTTCACGACGAACCAGGTCAAGGCGGCGCCGGTTCGCCTCGGGATGGCGCGTCTTGAGAAGGGCGCCCCCCTGTCGGCGATCCTGGTCAACAGCGGCAACGCCAACGCCTGCAACGGACAGCGGGGCATGGCGGATACCTTGGCACTCTGCGGCGAGGTGGCTCGCCTCCTGGACGTGCCTGAAGAACAGGTCCTCATGGCCTCCACGGGGGTCATTGGACAGCCCCTTCCGGTGGAAAAGATGACGGCGGTTCTTCCCGCCTTGGTGGACGGGCTGGGGAGCGCGACCCTCGAGGAAGTGGCAAAGGCCATCATGACCACGGACCGTTACCCCAAGTGGGAGACGGCCGCCCTGGAAGGTTTCCCGAACGTGGAAATGGGGGGAGTTGTTAAGGGCGCGGGGATGATCCACCCCGAGATGGCCACCATGCTGGGATTTTTCTTCACGAACGCGGGGCTTTCCGCTAGTGCCCTTCATGGGATCACGAAACGTGCTGTGGAGGAGAGCTTCAACCGCATCACGGTGGACGGAGACCAGAGCACCAACGACACGGTCCTGGTCCTGGACAATGGCGGCGTCCGGGAGACGGGCGGCCTCGTCCGGGCCGTCGCGTCGCGTCTCGAGGCCATGATGAAGACCCTCGCCTACAAGATCGTGGACAATGGGGAAGGGGTCACGAAGGTAGTGACCCTCCAAGTGGAGGGCGCCGAAACGCCGGAAGACGCGCGCAGGGTCGCAGAATCGGTGGGGCATTCTCCCCTCGTGAAAACGGCCTTCTTCGGCGAGGACCCCAACTGGGGCCGGATTATGGCGGCCGTCGGCTATTCCGGCGCGAAGATTGACCCCGAGGGGATAGACATCGCCTTTGATGATACGGTCTTGGTTTCCGGGGGACGCTGGAAGGGAAAAGAGGCGGAGCGCGCGGCCGCCGGGGTCATGAAGAAACGTGATTACACCCTGCGGATTACGCTGAACCGGGGCAAGGCCGCCTGGCGGTTTGTCACCTCGGACCTCTCCGTGGACTACGTGAAGATTAACGCCGATTATCGCTCGTAGAGGGAAGGACTAAATCGCTTGAACTCAGCAACCCGAAAGGAGTGACGCATGCAGATTTTGAAAATCAATCCCGACAATCCCCAGGGAAGGCTCATCAACAAGGTGGTCGAGGCCCTGACCAAAGGGGAGGTCATTGCCTATCCCACCGATACCGTTTACGGCATAGGCTGTGATCTCTTCAACAAGAACGCCATCGAGAAGGTTTACCAGATAAAGGGAAAACAGCGGAACAAGCCCCTGAGCTTCATCTGTTCCGACCTGATTGATATCAGCCGATACGCCTACGTGCAGGACTACGCCTACAAGATTATGAAACGTCTCCTGCCGGGCCCCTATACCTTTGTGCTCCAGGCCACGAAACTCGTTCCAAGGATCGTCCAGACGAAGCAGAAAACCGTCGGCATCCGCGTCCCGGACAACCGCATCTGCCTGGAGATGGTCGCCGCCCTGGGACATCCCGTTATCAATACCAGCATCACCCACAACGAGGACCAGCTCTTCGACGATCCGGAGCTTATCAAGGAAACCTACGGGCACCAACTGGCCTACATCATCGACGGAGGTGTTATCGCGGCGGAACACTCCTCCGTCATCGATCTGACGGGGGACGCCCCCGTGGTGATACGCAAGGGCAAGGGGGATGTCTCCATGTTCGAGGAAGAGTAGGGGGAATGAGATGAAAAAGGAAGTCAAAGCCACGACAGACCTGATTCCAACGCCGGTGGTGCTGGTCACCACCCAAGGCGCGGATGGGCCGCCCAACATCATCACCCTCGCCTGGGCGGGTGTCGTCAATTCCGAGCCGCCCATGGTGGGGATAGGGATTCGCCCCGGCCGGCACAGTTACGGGCTCTTGATGGAGACGCGGGCCTTCTGCGTCAACATCCCTCACGCGGGGATCATCAAAGCGGTGGATGTATGCGGGGTGGCATCGGGCAGGGACGTGGACAAGTTCGCCCTGACGGGCCTGACGCCTGAGGCGGCCTCCCGGGTGAAACCGCCGCTTATCAAGGAATGTCCTATTAATCTGGAATGCCGCCTCGTTCATACCCTGGCGCTGGGAAGCCACACCCTGTTCGTGGGAGAGATCCTGACCGCGCACCGGGACGAGGCGGTCCTCGACGAGAAGGGGAGAATCACCATGGAAAAATTCGCGGCGCTCGCCTACTGCCCCGGCGTCCACGACTACCGCGCCATTGGAGAAAAGCTGGGACGATACGGGTTTTCAAAGGGGAAGATGGCATGACCGCCCCCTGGATGGTGGACGTCCATACCCACATCTTTCCCGACTGGGTGCAGAGCGACCGCTGGGGCTACGCGGAGAGGGACGACGTCTTCAAGGAGATCTACGGAAACGAAAAGGCCCGCATGGTAAACGCCGGGGAGATACTCCAGGCCATGGACGCGGACGCCGTGGCCGTTTCGGTGGTCTTTGGGTTTCCCTGGACGGACCAGGGCATCAACCGGGAGCACAACGACTACGTCCTGGAGGCGGCTGCCGGGCATCCGGACCGTTTGGTTCCCTTTGCCTGTCTCAACCCGCTGGCGCCCGGCGCCGGCGCGGAGACGTCCCGCTGTATCGCGAAGGGGGCGAAGGGGATCGGGGAGATCGCCTTCTACGACCGGGTCATCGACGGGGAGATCATCGACCGTCTTCGTCCCGTCATGGATATCCTGAAAGAGGCGGGTCTGCCGCTTCTGATTCACACCAACGAACCGGTGGGGCACGTCTATCCCGGCAAGAGCATGAAAAATCTGACGGAGATTGAGCTTTTGGTGCGGAGTTTCCCTGAAAACACCATTATCCTGGCCCACTGGGGCGGGGGGATTCTCTTCTTTGAACTGATGAAGGAGCTGAAGGCCCTTTTCCGGAACGTCTATTACGACACGGCCGCCTCTCCCTTCCTTTACCGGCCGGAGATCTTCGACGTGGCGGGGAGAATCATAGGCCACGACCGGATCCTTCTGGGCACCGATTTCCCCTTGATCCGTCCGGGGCGTTACCTCGCGCAGGTGACCGATGCCGTGGCGGACGAGGAAAAGGTCCGGATGATCTGCGGTGAAAATGCCCGGCACTTGTTGAATTTACAGGGTTGACCCATGGATCCCCAAACGTGGAGAATGAAAATTTCGTTAAAACTCACGATATACCTTGATTGTTTGGCATATCAAACTTATATTTAATTGCGGATAATGAACACCGTGGACGAGGAGGCAGATGGAATGGATTATGATATCGTAATCGTGGGAGGAGGCCCCGGGGGATTGACGGCGGGGCTCTACGCCGCGCGCGGGGACATGAAGACCCTGCTCCTGGAGAAGCTCCTGCCAGGGGGGCAGGCGGCGACGACGTTTTGGATCGACAACTATCCTGGCTTCGTGGAAGGGGTTTCGGGGCCCCAGTTGATGATGTCCATGAAGGACCAGGCAACCCGTTTCGGGCTGGAAATAAAGACGGACGAGGCGGTAGACCTGGAGGTGCTGGACGATGGTTTTGCCGTGGTGGGCGGGGAAGGGCGCTACACGGCCCACGCCGTCATCATTGCCGCGGGGGCCACGGTGGCTCAGCTCGGCGTCCCGGGCGAGGAGAAACTCCGGGGCAAAGGGGTTTCGTACTGCGCCACCTGCGACGGGGCCTTCTTCAGGGGCGAGGAACTGGTGGTGATCGGGGGCGGTGACGCGGCGGTGGAAGAGGGCATGTTCCTGACAAAATTCGCGAAAAAGGTTACCATCGTCCACCGGAGGGACCGCTTGCGGGCGGCCAAGGCCATCCAGGAGAAGGCCTTCGAGAACGAGAAGATCGAATTTATCTGGGACTCGGTGGTGGAGGAGATTCTCGGAGACCAGGCCGTGGAAGGGGTGCGCTTGAAGAATCTGAAGACCGGCGAGACCCGGGAGTTGCCGTGCAAGGGGATTTTTATCTACGTGGGAAACATCCCCAACAGCCAGTTTCTCAAGGGAAAGGTGGATATGGACGGGCGGGGTTACATCCTGACCAACGACGAGATGCAGACCTCCCTGAAGGGTATTTTCGCCTGCGGAGACGTCCGGAAGAAGGTGCTGCGCCAGGTCGTCACGGCGTGCGGGGAAGGGGCGACGGCCGCCTTTGCCGCCCAGCAATTTGTTGAAGAAAAGAAGGGAATCGCATATAAGTAGGTGGAAGGTAAAAGGTAGAAGGTACAAGACAGGAGGAGGGTAAAAGGTAAAAATAAACTACTTTTACCTTCAAGGCCGCTAAGCGGCCGCCCTTCAGGACAATCGAAATTAGTGAGGGCAAAAAAGATGTGTTTATCGACACTGTATGATGGCAAGATAGATCCCGGGAAGGTCATCATGGAAGATGCGGCCCACGTGACCGTAAAAAACGGAAAGATCGTGGTCATGGATATCCTGGGCGACGAAAAGGAACTGAACGGCTATGAAATCATGGATCTCGATTTCATGAAACATTACGCCGTCTTGAAAAAGACAAGCGAGAAACGGTCATGAATGATAAGATTGCCAAATTGAAGCACCTGCTGCCCCACCTGCTCGAACACAACCTGGACCACGTGAAAGAGCACGAGAAATGGGTGGAGCTGTGTGAATCGGCGGGATTAAAAGAGATAGCGGGCGACTTGCGGAAGGTGGTGTCACATTTTGAGGCCTGCACGCCCCTTTTCGAAGACGCCGTCAAGAAGATAGAAAAACTTTGACCCCCTCACCCATGGAACGGGTATGATCGTTATCAAGTCTCAGGAGGAAATCGCCCGCATGCGGAAACCGAACCGCGTCGTGGCGGAACTGCTCGACTACCTGGAAGGCTTGGTGCGGCCCGGGGTCACCACGAGGGAACTCGACGAGAAGGCGGAGACCTTCATCCTGAAACGGGGCGGCAAGCCCGCCTTCAAGGGCTATCACGGCTTTCCGGCGACCATCTGTGCCTCCATCAACGAGGAGGTGGTGCACGGGATTCCGGGCGGCAGGCGGCTGAAAGAGGGCGACATTATCGGCATCGATCTCGGGGTCGTCATGGACGGGTTTTACGGTGACGCCGCCAAGACCTTCGCCGTGGGCAGGGTCGATTCGGAGGCGGCGCGGCTCATGGAGGTGACGCAGGCGTCTCTCTTCGAGGGGATCTCCCAGGCGGTGGCGGGAAACCGCCTCTACGACATCTCCCACGCCGTTCAACGGCACGTGGAGACGGCGGGATTCTCCGTCGTGAGGGACTTCGTGGGCCACGGGATCGGGCGGCAGCTCCACGAGGACCCACAGGTGCCCAACTACGGCCCGCCCCACCAGGGGCCCAAGTTGGAAGAGGGGATGGCCCTCGCCATCGAACCCATGGTGAACGAGGGAACCTGGCGGGTCAAGGTCAAGAAGGACGGGTGGACCGTTGTCACGGCAGACGGGAAGCGTTCCGCCCACTTCGAGCATACCATCATTATCACCGGCAACGGGCCGGAAATCCTGACAAGGCTTTGAGGTCGCGATGGCACCGTACCGTTTGAAAAAAGACGAGAGAAAGATCAGCGTTTCCGAGAACATGTACAAGGGACTTCCCGTCGCTGAGGGGATCGCCATCGGAAAGGCCGACATCTACATCAGCGAACTGGCCGAGATTATCCCTTACCGCCTCAAGGACAATGAAATCGAGCAGGAGATCGTCCGTTATCGCGAGGCCCTGGAGGAGGTCAAGCGGCAGTTAGAGGAGAGTGAGCGGCGCATCCGGCGGGATATCGGGGAAGAAGAGGCGGAAATCATCAAGAGCCACCTGATGATTATCGACGATCCCTTCTTTCAGGACAACGTTCCGCGGATGGTGAAGGACGAGAGGCTCAACGCGGAATTCATCATTCTCCGCGGCATCCGCGCCTTCATGGAGAAGTTCAAGACCATCGAGGACGACTATCTCCGGGAGCGGGGGAAGGACATCGAGGACATCGGCAAGCGCGTCATCCACCGGCTCCTGCAGCTGGACACCCGAAAGGTTCTCTTCAACAAACGGGGCGTGGTCTTTGCCCACGAACTGACACCGTCGGACACGATTCACTTCGACCCGAAGAAAATCAAGGGCATGGTGACCGAGGTAGGGGGCGAGACCTCCCACGCCGCCATCCTGGCCCGCTCCATGGGGGTCCCCACGGTGGTGGGTGTGGAGAACATCCTTCGGAAGGTAAGAACCAACGACCGGATTATCGTAGACGGCAACCTGGGGCTCGTCTTCATCAACCCCAAGCCCTCCGTGATCAAGGAATACAAGAAGATCCAGGAGGACTACGCCGCCTACCGTAAGGAGCTGGAGAAGATCTCCAAGCTTCCCTCAATGACGAGGGACGAAGTGGCCTTCCACCTCTACTCGAACATCGTCAAGGCCCCGGACGTGGGGGTGGCCATCAAGTACGGGGCGGAGGGCGTTGGGCTCTTCCGGACGGAGCTGCCGTTCCTGTTGAGCGAGCGTCTTCTGACGGAGGAAGAGCAGTTTCGCATCTATCGGACGGTGGCGGAGGCGCTGAAGGGAAAGGAAGCGACCATCCGGACCCTGGATCTGGGGGGCGACAAGTTTCTGCCCTTCCAGAAGATAAAACGGGAGGTGAATCCCTTCCTCGGCTGGCGGTCTATCCGTATTTCCCTGGAAGAAGTAGACGTCTTTAAGGTGCAGCTCAGGGCCCTTTTGCGTGCCAGCGCCTTCGGGAAGATTCGGGTGCTCTATCCCATGATCTCGAGCCTGGAAGAGCTCCGGGCGGTCAATGAGATCTTCGCCGAGGTCAAGCATGAATTGATGCTCCGGGGAATTCCTTACGACGAGGACATCAAGACGGGAGTCATGATCGAGGTGCCTTCCGCCGCGATCCTGGCGGATAAACTCATCCGGGAGACCGATTTCTTCAGCATCGGAACCAACGACCTGGTTCAATATACCCTGGCGGTGGACCGGGACAACGAGAAGGTGGCGGCCTTCTACCGCCCTTACAACCCGGCGATCCTGTGGCTCATCAAGCGTGTGGCCGACATCAGCAACCAGGCGGACAAGCCCTGTTCCGTCTGCGGGGAGATCGCGGGCGATCCCATCTACGCGGTTCTTCTCCTGGGTTGCGGCATACGGGACCTGAGCATGAAGTCCCTCTCCATCCCCGAGGTAAAACGCGTCCTTCGTTCCGTCACCTTGAGCGAGGCCGAGGCACTGGTGGAAGAGGCCCTTAGGCTGGGCACGCCGGACGAGGTCAACAACCTCATGGAAAAGAACTTTTTGTCGGTTAAAGACGCGAGGAGCGGGTATGAATACACCATCTTCCGAGCGCGAAGCGCTTCAAAAGGAACTTGAGAAAAAGGAACGGCTGCTTGCGGACCTGGAGGCAAGCCTTCCCGCCCATTCCATCCGGCCCCACCAGATACAGCGAATCGAGGAGCTGGAAGAAGAAATCCGCCGCTTAAAGGAGCGGCTGGGATAGAGGGCTACAAACAAAGTTTGATGCTCTCGCAAAAAGCCGGAGAATGATTGATTTTTGAATTTTGTACATAATAATTTCCGCATGTTACAAGGCCGATTATGGCAAAATATGACTTTTTGCGAATCCATCAATAGATTGAGGAATGATATTTAATGGCGGACTATGTGCATATGTGTCTCAGCATTCCCCCGAAATACAGTGTGGCGTTTGCGATAGGTTATATCAAAGGGAAGAGTGCGGTAAGGATTCGCAGGCGGCTATTGTGAGAGAAGCGAGCAACGGGATTGCATTTTTGGGCGAGGGGTTACAGCGTGAGTACTTACTGTTGGATTGGACGAGAGAGAGGAGCGGAGATATATACGTGAGCAGGAGTCCATGGAAGAGAGGCAGGGAGAGCTAATCTTGACAAAGAGGAATATCTAAAATTATTCGAGGGCTTTCCCAACTGAGGCTCCCCTTGGGGGGCCATCTGAAGCCTCCCGCTCTACGGGAGGAGATTCATCCCTTGGTTGTGTATTTTATGCTAACGATCCCAACCCGAAGGAAGCTGAAAACGGAGCAGAAAATTGTTATCGGATGAAATCAGTCGCCTTGCCGATTCTACCGGAATCGATGCGTTGGGTTTTGCCGAGGCCTCACCTTTCTCAAACTACGCATTGAGAGACTCACGCCGAAGAGACCCTAAAATTTCCTTGCCGAACGCAAAAACAATTATTGTTGCGGGTATCTATATCGGGGGGCTGACCTTTCCCGCCTGGGAAAATCCCAAATACGGGAGAACAAGCCGGCTCTACCTGTCAGGGTTTTTTCTTGACGTCGTAAAACCCCTGGAGCCCATTGCGGCCTATTTAAGGGAAGAAGGCTTTCAAGCGGTTGTCTGTGACAGTTCTTCCGATGAAGGCTCCATCCTCCCCCTCAAACTTGCCGCGGTAAGGGCCGGTCTTGGGTGGCAGGGCAAGCATTCACTGCTCATATCCAGGAAATACGGGACATTTCTCGCCCTCGGCGGGATAATAACCGATGCCGATTTGGCGCACAACACCGAGCTGGAGCCAAACCGATGCCGAGAATGTGATCGGTGCCGACAAGCTTGCCCCATGGGGGCGTTGGATCAGCCTTATGTGCTGGACAGGAAAAAATGCCTCTCAAATTCATTACAGGTCGAGGAGCTGCCCGAAGAAGCCCGGGTTATCATGGGAAACAGGGTGGCTGATTGTGAGATATGCCAGGAAGCCTGTCCGTGGAACAAAAAGCACCTGGGCAATCCTTTGGATACGGCAATGACAAAAAAGTTTCAGCGTCAGATGAAGGCGTGGGAAGAATTTTTCTACCTCCCCCACTTGGCCGAATTGTCTGAAAAAGAATATATCGAAACATTAGGTCGCCTCAACACGGGAATTCCGTATGAATTTTTTCATCGTAATGTCCTGATAGCTTTGGAAAATGAAAAGAGAGGCAGAAAGGGTCGGCAGACAAATCCCTAAGGGAAGGAGCAAACGTGCGTTTGGAACTAAGCCTTGACGATGAGATTGAAACGGAAGAGGTGATAGAAATTTACAAGGCCAATGACTGGTCCTCGGCCGAGAAACCGGAGCTGCTGATCCCGGCTCTCAGGAATTCAGATTCGTTGGTTACGGCAAGGATCTCAGGAAAACTCGTCGGAATCGGTAATGCCTTGTCTGACGGTTGCCTGGTCGTCTATTACCCGCATTTGCTGGTTCATCCGGAATATCAGGGACAAGGGATAGGGCGCGCGATGATGAAATGTTTGCAACAGAAGTATAAATCTTTCCACCAGCAGATACTTGTGGCGGACGGGAACGCCATCGAATTTTATAAACGCATGGGGTTTGAGCGGGCGGGCAAAACAGAACCGATGTGGATTTATAGCGGAAATGACCATTAATCCATAACAACGCGAATTCAGCCGGCACTTTTCGTTTCTTCACATCCTTTTTCTTCATGTATTGATTTTCGAGGTCTCCGCACGACCCTTCTGATACCTAACGAACCGTCTGCCACCTTCCCAGGACCTCAGGGACGTCCAGATGCTCGAGACGGGGATACCGCTTGAAATACCCGGCGAACATGGCCAGGTCTCGCTCCGACAGGGCATGGGCGCGGTAATAAGTCCGCGTTTCTGGATAGGGAACGCTGTCCAAGAAGGTGTTTTTTTCCATGACGGGAATGCCGTTTTTTACGAGGGTGTGGCACCGGCCGAGAATGTCGCCGGGAGAGGTCCCACTTTCCGGGGCATAGAGGGCGAGGTCGCCGGCCGCGCCGACGCCTAGATGGCCCTTGTTGTCCAAGCCCAGCAACCGGGCGGGCAGAACGCGGGTCTGGAGCACGAAGTCCCCCACGGTGTAGGTGTCATCCGCCTCGAAGAGTCTTCGGAAAAGCATAGGATAGAATTTTCCCGCCTCCGCTCCCAGGCAGAGGGAGGAAAAGGCAAGATGGCCTTTGAAATCCGGGTGGGTTGCCAGCCTCGCAACGAACGCGCTCTGGGGGTTCCGGGAGACTGAGAGATAACGGAGGGGGGTGTGCATGCCCGCGTGGACGGCCACGTCTTCTCCCGCGCCGATTTCCGCTTCCGTTTTTAATTGGCTGTGGGGGTCCGCGGGGGCCAGGCCCATGTCGCCCGTGACGCCCTTTTCCGAGATGAAGGCCGATACCTGCTTGTAGGCGTATTCCCCATCGATGGCCCGCCCCAGGTGGCTGTAGTGAAGGAGCGACATGTGAGGGAGATCCTCGTCGAGGAGGCGGGCGTTCAGTTCCACGAAGAGGGGGAGGGAGAGGGGAAGGCGCGAGAGGTATGCGAGGACCTTCTGGGCCGGGATGTTGTAGCGCGCCAGGGCGCTTTCCTTGAAGTGAGCGCTTGTTTCAGGCAGCCGAACGGTGAGGGCCCTGAACCGCTGGGCGCAGCTCCACAGGAATCGAACCGTCCACTCGGGCGGGATGTCGGAGCCGATCAGGGTCCCGAATTCCCTCAGGGTTAGGCAGATCGACGCGGAGGTATCCTGGTAGGGCAGGGCGGACAGGGTGTGGTGAACCGCCGGAGCCGTGGTGGGAAACATCATCGATTCGTGGAAGTGGGTGTAGCCCATCCGCGCGTATTGCCGGCTGATTTCCGCGGGACCGGGGAGGGCCATCTTATGGGCGTAGAGCATGAGTCCGGGGGAGGCGAGGGGAACACCCACCTCGATGCCGCCGGGCAGGGCCCAGAGCCCCGTGGCGTCGATCTCCCTGTCCGCTTTCTTGAAGGGCCGGGAGATCTTTCCGCCTTTCAGATAGATGTCGCCCCGCAGGCCGTCGATGCCGTTTTTCGGGTCGTAGATGGTGGCGTTCCTGATGACCAATTTCATGGTGTTTCCGTAATCCTTACAGGAAGGTGAGGGCCTTCATGGGACAGAGATCCACGCAGGCGTTGCACGTGGGGGCGTCCGGAACGACCCGTCGGCAGGCGTCGGGATTCTTGATGGTGATGAGACCGTCCACGATGGCGATGACGGGAGACTCCGCCCGGCGGGATCCCTTGCCGTTGACCAGTTCCTGGCTTTTCTCCAGGCTGATTTCGCAGACGGCGGCGCAGATGCCGCATCCATCGCACTTGTCCCGGTCGATGCTCAGGCCGGTGGCTTCCCGTTCCCCCTTGTCTCCGAAGGCCTCCCGGAGTTTTTCGTAGGCCTCCGCGTGTTTTTCTTCCTCCACGAGGGGCGGGCAGTCCTCGGGCCGTGCCTTTCCCATCAGCAGGGCGGAGGCGAAGGCCATGCAGACCATGCCGCATTGATGGCAGTTGGTCCGGGGGAGGAGGCGGTAGACATCGAGAACCTTCATGCCCGCCATGTCAATCCCCGAGTCCCTTTTCCAGGGCGGTAAGAACGGCGAGATCCGTGGGTTGCGCGGAAGGGAGGCTCTTTTTCAGCCAGATGGGAATGCCGTCCATCCGGTAGGTGAGCCCCTCCGCCTCCACGCCGCTTTCGGCCACGGGGATCACGAGGGACGCCGCGTGGGTCGTTTGATTCCGAAGCGCGGAAACGGCGATGACGGGAATTTCCATGGACCGGAGGGCCGTGATTTGCGCCTCCGTGAAGAACCAGATGGGGTCGGATCCGACGCATAACAGGACATCCCCTTTGGCCGGTTCATATTCCCGCAGGTCTCCCTTAACGCGGGGATCCCCCGCCGGATCTATACCGCTTTGCAGGAGGGCGAAGTAGAATCCCATGGCGTTGAAATCCGAGACGGCGGGCAGCAGGGCGCACGCTCTCCGCCGGGAAATGGCGTTGGACAATCTCACGAGACCGTCCATAAGGGCCTGCGGGTTTTCCTGATACGCGATCCCTCGTCCCACGAAAAGGGCTACAAAGGGGCTGGCCTCGATGGCGCGCGCGACCGCCTCCAGATCCTTGGGAATGGAGAAAGATTCCTCTTCGATGACGTCCGTGAGAGTGGATAATATGTCCCTTTCGTTTTCGGCCGTGAGAGGAATTCGAAGCGCGAAGCCGCCCGTATCGTTTTCGTAAGGGTCCGCGTAGAAGACCTTGCGGCTGATATGCCGGTCCGGGGCGTTGATACCCGCCACGAAGACGGCGTATCTCGTGACCAGCCGTGGACAGCTGTGGAGAGGATTGACACCCCAGAATATGACGGTGGTGGCCAGTTGGCGGACCTCTTCGAGGGTGGCCGTCCGGTAGGGCAGCGATTTAAGGGCCTTGAAAAAAGGGGTCAGCAGCATGCCTTCCGAGGGATAGACAACGGCGTCGAGGCGTTTCATGAGGGAGATGGCCGCAAGCTGCGCGTCGAACGTGGTTTGGCACAGGCCGGACATGACCACACGCTTCGCCGCTTTCAGACGCGCCGTGGCGTTGTTGATAGCCTCTTCAAAGGAAATGGGAAGGGCGCGCCCAGAGGGGTCTTCGCGCGAGGGGAAGACACATTTGGCGCGTTTGGGTTTCCTCAGGAACCGGTGCCCTAAGTGGAATTTTGATAATCCCCAGGAACAGGCGTTAAAAATCTGAACGACCTTGCCGTCTTCTATCGTGAGATCGATATCCTCGCAGAGACAGCCGCATCCCGGACATACGGCGGAGTTGATGGGCTCGCCTTCGGCCTCGTGAAAGCGGTCTTCCTCCTTGATGATGGCGTCTTCAGGCAATGAAATTCCCTTTAAAAGTCCTAATGGCGGCTTTTCCCGACGCGAATGCGCGGAGTGTTTTGCCCGCAGAGCTCCTCCGCGAAGGCGGGGAGCTGAAAGGCGGCGCGGTGCAGGCCGGGCGTGTAATACCTGAAGTCTGCGTCGGACGGGACCCGGGACGGGTCAAAATCCTCGACCGGGTCAAGCCCTTTGGAGGCGAAACCGAAGGTCCACATGCCGCCGGGGTAGGTGGGGGTGAAGGAGAGGTAGAGCTTTACGACGGGGAAGGCGGTTTTCAGGTTCTGGCAGATCTTCCTGACCCAGCCGGGGTAGAAGAAGGGGGATTCCGCCTGAACGGCCATGACGCCGTTGTCCTTGAGGGCGTCGGCGGCGTCCCGGTAGAACGCGGCCGAGATGAGCCCCTCCGCGGGGCCGACGGGGTCGGTGGAATCGATGAGGATAACGTCGTAATGAGCTTTCTTCGACTTGACGTATTCGATGCCGTCCATGAGTAAAATGGTGAGTTTTGGGTTGTCCAGTTCGCGGGAGACCTCCGGGAAGTAGGTTCGGGAAACCTCGATGACGGTTTCGTCGATCTCCACCAGGTCCACGTGCTCCACGTCAGCGTGCTTGACCGCCTCCCGGACGGTTCCGCCGTCCCCCCCGCCGATGACAAGGACGTTCTTGGGCGCGGGATGGGTGTAGAGGGGAACGTGGGCTAGCATCTCGTGATAGACAAACTCATCCTTCTCGGTTATCTGAACGGCCCCGTCCAGGACCAGGACGTTGCCGTAGAATTCCGTCTCGAAGACGTCGAGGCGTTGGTAGGGGGTCTGCTTCGTGAACAGGACCTTTTTGACCCTGAAGGTCAGCCCGCTTTCGGATTCATCGATCTCCTTGAACCAGAGTTCCATGTTTCACTCCCATAGAACGACGCCGGCGAAGACCGCGCCGGAGCCCTTGGATACGTAGTCCACGGCCCTGCTCATGACGTCCTTCAGGGGAAAGTCCCGCACGCGGAAGGCCTCCTTTGCCATGTCCCGGACGATGGTCTCGATTTCTTCCTTGTGCCCGCGGGAAGAGTATTCCATAATGACGCCCGGCAGGGACGGATCTTCCGGGATAGCCACCGCGACGCCCGCGGCGATCCGTTCCCCCGGGATATCGCTGAAGATGGTGCCGTAGGCCACGGGAACAAGTTTTCCCGGCGCCACGGGTGGGGGAGGGCTCAGGAATATACAGCCCGGGGGCAGGATGCTGCTGATTTTTATCAGGTTAGTGTTGCCGATGCCGGAAGCGAGGAGCGCCCCGTCGAACGCGTTGAGCGGCGTGGCGCCCTCGGCGTGGCCCGACGCGAAGAAGAAGTGACGGTAGGTCGTGTCGAACATGGCCCTAAAAGGAGGTTCCCGTGATGGGGACAATCCTGGGATCGACGGGATCGGCGATGCGGTGGCACCGCTCCGGCGAGGGATCCTCGACGCTGCCCCGAAGGAGTTCCAGCTTCGTGTCGGTTTGGGGCTCGAGGTGTTCTTTCAAGAATTCATAAGCCTTCCAGGGATTCACGGTGGTGCCGCAGGTATAGATGTCGATGGAGGCGTAATCGAATTCCGGCCACGTGTGAATGGCCAGGTGCGATTCTGCGATGATGACGACGCCACTGATGCCGTAGGGATTGAAACGATGAAAACGACTGTCTATGATGGTTGCGCCGCTGAAAAGGGCGGCCTGTTCCATGAGGGACTTGATGGTCTCCAGATCATCAAGCAGCTTTGATTTACACCCGTAGAACTCAGTCAAAACGTGGCGTCCTAAAGCTTTCAATCATGTGCCCTCCCGTTTTTTCAGGTTGGTGCGCGACGCGCGTTAAGCGGTGCGCAAAGTATAATGTCTGAATGGGATTTGTCAAGTAATTTTTACAGAAAGCCTTTCATTGACAACCTCAGGGATGTCGGATAGATAAGGGCGAAACTTCACGAACGAGGAGAAACGACATGAAGCTGGACAAACGAGGAATTCCGCTTCTTGAGGAGGCGGTAAGGGTGCTGGAAGAGGGCTTTTCCCATCTCCCCGACGTTTCTTTCGAGGTGGAGCATGAATCACTGGTTGCCGTCCTGAGGGAAACGGCCGAGCGTCTGCGGGACAACTATCCCTATTTTCACCCCCTTTACGCGGGACAGATGTTGAAACCCCCGCATCCTATCGCGCACCTTGCCTACATGCTGGCCATGTGGATCAACCCGAACAACCACGCCCTGGACGGGGGACGCGCCAGCTCCCACATGGAGAAGGAGGCGGTCGCGGAAATCGCCAAGATGTTCGGATGGGAGTCGCACCTGGGGCACCTGACGGGAGGCGGGACCTTGGCCAACATGGAGGCCCTCTGGATCTCGGGGCTTCTTGCACCCGGCAAGCTCATCGTGGCCTCCGAACAGGCCCATTACACCCACAACCGCCTCACGCAGGTTCTCAAGCTGCCGTTTCGCGCCGTGGCGACGGATGAGCGGGCGCGAATGGACCTGAATGTTTTGGAAGACCTGCTGAAGAAGGAAGAGGTGGGAACCGTGGTGGCCACTCTTGGCACGACGGCCACAGGCTCCGTGGATCCCTTGCCGGAGATCCTTGGCCTCAAGGAGAAATACGGGTTCCGTCTCCACGCGGACGCGGCCTACGGTGGTTACTTCACCCTGGCGGAGAACCTGCCGGAGGAGACCATGGCAGCCTACCGGCGCCTCGGCGCGGTGGACTCCATCGTCGTCGACCCCCACAAGCACGGTCTCCAGCCGTACGGGTGCGGGTGTGTCCTCTTCAGAGACCCATCCGTGGGGCGTTTTTACAAGCACGATTCGCCCTATACCTACTTCAGCTCTAAGGAACTGCACCTGGGGGAGATAAGCCTGGAATGTTCCCGGGCGGGGGCCTCGGCGGTCGCCCTGTGGGCCACGCAGCGTCTATTTCCCCTCGTGCGGGGCGGCGTGTTCGCGGGAATGCTCGAGAGATGTCGCGCGGCGGCGGTGAAACTGTATGATAAGTTATCCGCGGATTCCCGGTTTGTCACCGCCTTCCCCCCGGAGCTGGATATCGTCATCTGGGCGCCTAAGCGGGGAAAGGTATCCGAGATATCTCGGGCCTCCGCCGCCATGTTCGAGGCGGCGGCAGAGCGTGAACTTCACCTGGCGCTGGCCGCCCTCCCCGTGAAATTCTTCGAGGGCCCGATGGCGGGTGTCGAGCGAGACGGAGAGACGGTGACCTGCCTTCGTTCCTGCCTGATGAAGCCGGAGCACCTGGACTGGGTGGACAAAATCTACGAAATTATCGGGGATCTGGCTGGATAGACCGCATCGTTTGGTCTTCTACCCCGCCATCAGTTCCGAGAGAAACGGGAGAGACTTGAGGGGCCGTTCCAGGTGGTAGGTGATGAACGCGGCAAGCAGGGACGCGATTTCCTCCCGCGCGGTATCCGAGATCCGGACGCGGGAGACGGCGCCTGGCGGAACCCTCTTCAGGAACTGGAGGACGCCCAGGGGCCCGGAAGTGACGGGACGCGTTGTGTCCAAGTGGCGCGGCCGGCACCTCGGACAGACAACGCCGCCGCCGGACGCGTCGAAGATGTTATCCTCGCTTTTCTGAATGGGGCTTTTGCACGTGAGACAGGTCTCGAAGTTGGGGGAGAATCCCAGCAGGCGCATGATATGGATTTCCGCGTAAAACCAAAGGGGGGCGATCTCACCTGCGTCGCACAACGCCTGAAAACACTCCAGAATGAAGGCGTAGAGATCGGGATGGGCGTGCTCTTCCTTGACGGAGACGAGAACCATCTCAAGGATGAGGTTTCCCAGGGCGATCTTTTGAATGTCTTCCTTGATCCCCTCGAAGTCGCGGAGCTGGTCCGCCGCCTGGATAAAATAGAGACCTTGTCCCGGTTTTTTTCGACCTAGGGTGAAATCGAAGACCCGGAAGGGCTCGAGGCGGTGGGGAAACCGCTTTTTGCTCCGTTTGATGCCCTTGGCGATGCCGGAAACACACCCGAGTTCCTTGAGAAAAATCTTGACGACCTGGTCCGATTCCCCGTAGTCGATGCGCCGGAGCACGATGCCTTCCATGGTCATCGTTTCCTAAACCGCGCTGTCTGTAACGACCCCGGCAAAGGGGGGCAGTGAATCAGTGCCGGCACCTAAAAGTGTTTTTTCAGGCCTGGCTTTTTCCGGTGACATGGTCAGATCATGTGGAAATAGCGAAGAATCAGGGTCGCCGTTCCCAGGTAGATGAGGATACCCACAATGTCGTTGGAGGTGGTGACGAAAGGGCCGGAGGCGATGGCGGGATCCACGTGGATCTTCCGGAAAAAGGTGGGAACGAGAGTCCCCATGGTGGCCGCCACGGTCATGGCCGCCATCATGGCGATGCCGACCACGAGCCCCAGGGTGAAGTTGTGGTGCCAGACATACCCCACCAGGCCGACGACGATACCGCAAATGGTTCCCATGAGAAACCCGATCATGATTTCCCGCAGCAGGAACTGCTTGACGCGGCCGAAGTTGACCTTTCCCGTGGCGAATCCCCGCACCATGATGGAAGAAGACTGGACACCCACATTGCCCCCCATCCCCGTGATGACGGGGACGAAGGTGATCAGCGCGAGCATGTCCTTAATGGTGACTTTGAAGAGCCAGAGAAGGTAACCCGTCACGAGGCCTCCGAACAGGTTGGTGATGAGCCAAGGGAGGCGGAGCCGGGCCACTCGCGTGACCTTGTCGTGGTAGACGAACTCCTCTTCCTTGGTTCCCACCATCTTCATGATGTCTTCCGTGGCCTCTTCACGCAGGACGTCGATGACATCGTCCACGGTGATGATTCCCATGAGGTGGTTTCTTTCGTCCACGACGGGGATGGCCAGGAAGTTGTAGCGTTCCACGATCCGTGCCACCTCTTCCTGGTCCGTGTCGGTGGCGACCGAGATGACATCCGTGATCATGATATCCTTGAGTTTGGTTTTCGGCGGAACCACCACGAGCTGACGCAGAGAGACTACCCCCACCAGGTGGTTGCGCTCGTCGACCACGTAGATGTAGAAGACCATTTCCGCCTCGGAATTTTCGCGAATGGCCTTCATGGCGTCCTCGGCCGTGGTGTCCTCGTGGAGCGCGAAGAACTCCGTGGTCATGATACGGCCGGCTGTCTTCTCGTCGTATTGGAGGAGATCCTCCACGTCCTTCTGGTCCTCGTGTTCCATCAACTGGAGCACACGGGCCGAGATCTCCTCGGGGAGGTTGGAAATCAACTCCGCCGCGTCGTCGGAGGACATCTCGTTCAGGATGGTGCTGATCTGTTCCTCCGTCATCCCGCTCAAGAGATGAAGGCTGTCGGAGATATCCAACTCAGAGAGGACGTCTGCGGCCTTTTCCGGGTCGTTGATGAGGCCGAAGACCAATTTCTTCTCGGAGTCCGTCAGGTATTTGATGACCTCGGCGATGTCGGCGGGGTGCGATTTTTTCAGGATGTTGGTCAAGGGGCCCGTCGCCTGTCGCCGGGTCAGTTTCCGGACAGAGTCGAGCAGCACCTGGGGTTTCGGTTTTACCATGCCTTCCTCACTCTTACGGCGTGTCCGCCTTGACGATGTCCACCCCCTCCGGGGGGTCGAAATGGAACACACTATCGGGGATTTTGGAGGTGATGTCAATATCGTCGAAGGTGATGACGGTTTCCACTTCCTGGGCGGAGGTCCAGCGTATCTTGTGAATCAGGAGGGTTGTGCTGTCAAAGGTGATGAACATCTTCTGGATTTGCTTGAGGGACTTTTTCGGAATTAGCTCCAGGGTGACGAAAGGCCCGTTTCCGGACAGGACCCGGGCATCGAAGTCCTCATGGAGCCGCTGCATCCCCTTGAGGAAGGTGTAGGGAAAACGCTTCATCTTTTTCCCGAAGGCCTCATCGACCATGACCTGTTTGTCTTCCGCCTGGTAGATCCAGAGGGTCTTTCCGTCGCTCACGATGAGAACCACCTCCGGCTTGTCGTAATCCCATCTGAATTTCCCGTCTTTTCTGAGATAGACAATGCCGCTGGCCCGTTCCGTCCTGACCACGCCCGGGGCCTTGGATACCTGGACGAACTTCGCCCGGAAGGTGCCAACGACGCCGTAGCGTTTTTCGATGCGGTTAAGATAATCACCGCCGTTCTTTACGGGCTGCGCCTGGAGGGGAAGGACGAGGAGAACGACAAACAAGGCCGCCCAAAGCCACGCGACGCGTTTTCCCGCCATAGTCAAAAACGTTTTTGTCATGGATGTTTCCTTCACTTGTAGATTTTGGGGGCCAGGACCTTCCGGGGCTTGGCGCCGTCGGCCGGTCCCACGACTCCGTCTTCTTCCATCTTTTCGATAATGCGGGCCGCCCGGTTGTACCCGATGCGGAATCTCCGCTGGACCATGGAAATGGAGGCCTGGCCCGCCTCGGTCACGAAGGCCACCGCCTCGTCGTATTTCTCGTCGTATCCGTCGTCGTATTCCTGGAAGCTCCCGCGGGACTTTCCGGCCTCTTCCACCTGGACGAGATCCACGTAGTCAGGTTTCGACTGTTTCTTAAGGAACTGGACGATCTTGTTGATCTCCGCTCCGGAAACGAAAGCCCCGTGCAGGCGCATCATCTGGGAGGTGCCGGGGGGGAGGAAGAGCATGTCGCCTTG
>JALSPC010000120.1 GCA_026986155.1 bacterium | reverse complement strand
TGGTAGCGGGGGCAGGATTTGAACCTGCGACCTTTGGGTTATGAGCCCAACGAGCTACCGAACTGCTCCACCCCGCGTTGACGGGTAAATATATAACCCATTCCCCTTTATCTGTCAAGATAATTGTGATAAAAAAACTTCAAGGAAACCAATGATGCGTGAAGATAACAAAAAATCCCTGGCATCCCAGGAGCTTTTGGAGAGGGTCGACCCCGCGAAGCTTCCCCGCCATATCGCCATTATCATGGACGGAAACGGGCGGTGGGCGAAGAATAAACTCCTGAACCGTATCAAGGGCCACGAAAAGGGGATCGACGCCGTCCGGGACGTGGTGGAGGCCTGCCGGGAGATGGGGATACAATACCTGACCCTCTACGCCTTTTCTGTGGAAAACTGGCGCCGTCCCGCCTCTGAAGTCAATGCCTTGATGCAACTGCTGCGAAACTACCTATTGAAAGAACGGGACAATCTCCTGAAGAACGAGATACGCCTCTCGGCCATCGGCGATCTGGATCGCCTTCCCGAAAGCGTCCGGAAGACCCTGTTTCAGGTCATCGGGGATACCGCCCATTGCGAAAAGATGACCCTGATCCTTGCCTTGAGTTACGGGTCGAGGTGGGAGATCGTAAGGGCGGCCCTTCGTATCGCCCGAGATATCGCAGCCGGGAAGATGCGCGAGGAGGAGGTGACCCCGGAGGTCTTTTCCGGTTACCTGACCACGGCCCCCGTCCCGGACCCGGATCTTTTGATTCGCACCAGCGGCGAATTGCGCCTGAGCAACTTTCTGCTTTGGCAGCTTGCCTACACGGAACTGTACATTACGCCGACCCTCTGGCCCGACTTTACCCGGGAGGACCTCATCGAAGCCATCCTGGACTACCAGAAGCGGGAGCGGAGATTCGGCATGACGAGCGATCAGATATCGGAGTTACATGCGAAACGTTAGCCGGATCATTGTGGGGGTCATTACGATCCCGATCGTCATTGCCATCATTTTCTATCTCCCCGCTGCGTTTTTTGTCTTCCTCATGATGGTTATCGCGGGTGTGGGTCTCTACGAGTATTTTTCCCTGGTCAAGACGGATATCGCGTTTCCCTGGCTGAGGGAACTGCTGTCACTTGTGGGCGTGGCGTTCCCCCTGTCGGCCTATTATTACGGGATAAACGGCGTTGTGGCTGTCCTTTTCGGCGTTCTCATGCTCCTGATGATCTTGGCCATGGGGGGTCTCAACGGCTACGAATCATCGTTCCGGAACGTGGGTGCACTGTTTCTCGGTTTCTTTTTCGTCGCTGTTCCCCTTTCCATGGCAATCCTCATCCTAATGTCGGCTCCCCACGGTCGTGATTGGGCCCTCTGGATGGTGATCATCGTTTGGGCGGGGGATACCGGCGCCTTTTACCTGGGGACGGCCTTCGGAAAGCGACGAATATATCCAAAGGTTAGCCCCAAGAAGAGCATGGAAGGGGTCGTCGGCGGAATCGTCTCCGCCTTGATCGTGGGGATCCTGGCGCGGATGTTTCTTGACACGGGATTTGCCGTGGGGGAGGTCCTGATCTTGCCTCCCGTGCTCCTCGTCCTGGGCCAGCTTGGGGATTTCTCGGAATCCATGTTGAAACGGGGCGCCGGCGCGAAGGATTCCGGACGGATACTGGCGGGGCATGGTGGGATCCTCGACCGCATCGACAGCTTCCTCTTTACCATCCCGTTTTTTTACATCTACCTGCTGTTGAGGTCGTAGTTGAAGAAAACGCTTGCCATTCTGGGTGCCACGGGATCGATCGGGGTCAACGCCCTTGAGGTAGTGCGGCAATATCCCGACCGGTTCCGTGTAGCTGGACTCAGCGCCCATCGGAACGTTTCGCTCCTCGTCAAGCAGGTTGAGGCCTTCCGTCCCGACGTGGTGGCCGTGACCGACCCGGACGCCTGCCGCAAGATTTCCCGGAAGGTTGGCCATTTGACAGAGGTCCTGACCGAGGAGGAAGGCGCCATTACCGTCGCGACCCTCGAAGAGGTGGACCTGGTGGTCTCCGCCATGGTGGGGGCGGCGGGCCTTCGCCCTACGCTCGCGGCCGTTCAGGCGGGAAAGGACGTAGCGCTGGCCAACAAGGAGACCCTGGTCATAGGGGGGGAGCTTATCATCCCCGCCGTAAAGGCCACGAAAAGCCGCCTCATCCCCATCGACAGCGAGCACAGCGCCATTTTCCAGTCCCTTCTGGGGCATTCCCGGAAGGAGATTCGAAAACTCATTCTGACTGCCTCCGGGGGGCCGTTTCGTTCCTGGCCCCTGGAAAAAATGCGCGCTGTGACACCGGATGACGCCCTACGCCATCCCAACTGGGAGATGGGCGCCAAGGTAACCATCGATTCGGCCACCATGATGAACAAGGGGCTCGAGATTATCGAGGCTAAGTGGTTGTTCGACATGGAACCTGAAAACATCGAGGTCCTGGTTCACCCGGAAAGCATCATCCATTCCATGGTGGAATACCTCGACGGCGTCGTCATGGCTCAACTGGGAATTCCAGACATGCGGATACCCATCGCCTACGCCCTGGGATTCCCGGAGCGGATGGACATGGGCCTAAAGCCCCTCGACCTGGCGGCCGTGGGGAAATTGACATTCGAGAAGCCAGATTGGGCGCGATTTCCCGCTCTGAAACTCGCGTATCGCGCCCTTGAGACGGGGAAGACCCTTCCTGCCGTTATGAACGCGGCCAACGAAATTGCCGTGACCGCGTTCCTCGAGGGGAAGATTCCTTTCCTGAAAATTCCGGACGTGGTATCATACGCCATGGAACGCCACGACCCGGTGGATGTGACATTGACGTCGGTCCTGGAGGCCGATGGGGAAGGGCGGGAATCGGCCCGGACCTACATCGAAAAAAATTCGAGGAAAACAACATGACAACCGTAATTTCAGCCGTCATCGTTCTCGGCGTGCTCATATTCGTCCACGAATTCGGACACTTCATCATCGCCAAGTGGTTTGGCATCAAGGTCCTGCGCTTTTCCCTGGGGTTCGGCCCGAAACTGGTCGGCAAGACCTACGGAGAGACGGAATACCGTGTCTCGGCGGTTCCCCTGGGGGGATACGTCAAGATCCTCGGCCAGGACCCGGAAGAGGAGGTGGAACCCGAGGAAGAGGAGCGTTCCTTCTCCAGGAAATCGGTCTGGGTTCGAATGGCGGTGGTCGTGGCCGGCCCCCTTTTCAACCTGCTGCTGGCCGTGTTTATCTTCTCCGTGGTTTACATGTTCGGGGTTCCCCAGCTCACGACCCGCGTAGGGTCCGTCAACAAGGATTTTCCCGCATACCAGGCGGGGATCCGCACGGGCGACCGCATCATCGCCGTGGATGGGCACGCCGTCAATAACTGGGAGGAACTCTCCAAGGCCATCCGTTCGAGTAAGGGGGAAACGATCAAGATAACGATCCGGCGCGAGGGCAAAACCCTCACGGTTGCGATCGCTCCCAAGATCCGGAAGGTCAAGAACCTCTTCGGCGAGCCCAAGGAGGTTCGCATGATCGGGATTACCGCCTCCCAAGAGATCGTGAAACAGTCGGTCGACCCGGTCAAGGCCGTCGTGATGGGATTCCGCCGGACGGGTGAGATCATCTATCTCACGTTCGTCAGTATCGTCAAGATTATCGAACGAGTCATCCCCGCCAAGACCATCGGGGGGCCCATCATGATCATGCAGATGGCCGGCCAGCAGGCCCGAGAGGGGGTCATCAACTTCGTCCTGTTCATGGCCCTGATCAGTATCAACCTGGGCATCCTCAACCTCCTGCCCATTCCCGTCCTGGACGGAGGGCACCTCTTCTTCATGCTGTTCGAGGTAATCTTCGGCAAGCCCCTGAGTGTCCGGAAGATGGAGATCGCCCAGAACATCGGCCTGGCGCTCCTGATTTTGCTCATGGTCTTCGCCTTCTACAACGACTTGTCACGCATCTTCAACTTCAAGAGATTCTTCTGATGGCCTGTCTCGGGATCGATACGTCGGGGGGAACACTCAGCGTGGGGATTTCGACCGGCGGGAAGATCCTCGCGGAACGGACGACACACGGGAATCAGTCCCATTCCGTGGTCATCCTATCCGAGATTGAGGCCCTATTGGACGAGTCGGGGGTGTCCCGCAGCCAGGTCACGCTCATCTCGGTGACGGGGGGACCCGGGCGTTACACGGCCCTCCGGGTAGGCATGGCGACGGCGAAAGGCCTGGCTTTTGCCTGGAACGTTCCCCTGGTAAGGGTATCCACCCTTGAGGCCATGGCGGCCTCCCTCTTGCCCATTGAGGGGCCCGTCGCGACCATTCTGGACGCGCGTCGCCGCTTGGTCTATTTTGCCCTTTTCGAGGCGAGGCGAGGGGAGTTGACGAGGCTCAGCGAGGACCAGGCGCTTGCCTACGACGACGCGGCTGCCCTGCTCCCGGACAGCGTCCTCCTGACCGGGGACGGTAGCGACCTCGTGACGCCTTACGCGCTTGAAAAGGGGGTGACCTTTGCGGCGCGTCAGTGTATGATTAAAGGAAGTATCGTAGCTCGGATAGGTAAGGCGGCCTACGGGTCTCACGGGATCAACGAGATCCTGGAGGGACCTACCTATATACGGAAGGTTGAAATCCATGGACATGGGTTTCACGATAACCCAAATGGGTGAAAGGAGGTATCTATGGCTTTGAAAGATGAGGAAATCATCGAACGCCTGATGGAGGAGGACCTGTCTTTCCGGCAGATGAAACTCCAACATCTGGAGTACGAAAAGCAGTTGGAGGACTACAAGAAGAAGTCCTATCTCACGCCGGCGGAGCAGGACGAGGTTCACCGTCTCAAGAAGATGAAACTGGCGTTGAAGGACAAGATGTACCGGGAAATCGTGGAATACCGTAAAAGAGAGGAAGGCGCATGAAGTTGACGGGATCGCAGATTCTTATCGAGTCGCTCAAGAAGGAAGGGGTCGAGGTCATTTTCGGCTACCCGGGCGGCGCGGTGCTGAACATCTATGACGAAATTTACAAGGCCAAGTTTCGGCATATCCTTGTCCGGCACGAGCAAGGCGCGGTCCACGCGGCGGACGGGTACGCTCGTTCATCCGGAAAGGTTGGCGTCTGCCTGGTTACCTCCGGGCCTGGGGCCACCAACACGGTGACGGGCCTGGCCACCGCCTACATGGACTCCGTTCCCCTCGTCGTCTTCACGGGACAGGTCCCGACACTCCTGATAGGAAACGACGCCTTCCAGGAGGCGGACATCGTGGGCATCACGCGCTCCTGCACCAAGCACAACTACCTGGTCAAGGACGTGAAGGACCTGGCAAGAATCATCAAGGAGGCCTTCTTCATCGCCTCGTCCGGGAGACCGGGCCCCGTCTTGGTAGACCTCCCCAAGAACGTCCTCCTGGACAGCACGAATTTTGAATACCCGGAGAATGTGGAGATCCGGGGCTACCATCCCACCTACAAGGGACACAGTTTCCAGATAAAGCGGGCCCTCGACCTCATCTACAAATCGAAACGGCCTGTGGCCTACGTGGGGGGCGGGGTCATCCTGTCCGACGCCGCCAAGGAACTGAGGGAATTCATTACAACCTTGGGTATCCCCGTCACCATGACCCTCATGGGCCTGGGCGCCTTTCCCATCAGGCATCCCCTGTCCCTGGGGATGCTGGGTATGCATGGGACTTTCCGGGCCAACATGGCCATCAGCGAGTGCGACCTCGTCATCGCCATCGGGGCGCGATTCGACGACCGGGTTACCGGCAAGGTGGACGAATTCGCCCCGAACGCCAAGATCATTCACGTGGACATCGATCCCACCTCCATCAGCAAGAACATCCAGGTGGATATCCCCATCGTGGGGGACTGCAAACAGGTCCTGAAAGGGTTCCTCAAAGAAATCCGCGCCAACGAGGAGGAGACGGAAAAGGTCCAGGGACGTATCAAGCCCTGGCTGGAGCAGATTGAGAAGTGGAAAAAGAAGCACGCCCTGGCCTACGACCAGGAAGACGTCATCAAGCCGCAATACGTGGTCGAAAAACTGGGGGAACTCACGAAGGGAGAAGCCATCGTAGCCACAGAGGTGGGCCAGAACCAGATGTGGGCGGCCCAGTTCTATGAATTCAACGAACCCCGAACCTTCCTCACCTCCGGGGGACTGGGGACCATGGGCTACGGCCTGCCCGCCGCCATCGGAGCGCAGGTGGCGAACCCGGACAAGATCGTCATCGACATCGCGGGGGACGGCAGCATCCAGATGAACATCCAGGAACTGGCCACGGCGGTGCAGTATCGCCTCCCGGTCAAGATTATCATCCTCAACAACGCCTACCTGGGGATGGTCCGGCAGTGGCAGGAACTCTTCTTCGACCGGCGGTATTCCTATACCTGCATGGAAAACATCGCCCCGGACTTCGTGAAACTGGCGGAGGCCTACGGCGCGGCGGGGTTTCGCGTGGAGAAGGTCAAAGACGTGGTCCCGACCCTCGAAAAGGCCCTGGCATACGACGGCCCCGCCATGGTAGACGTCATCGTCGAGAAGTTCGAGGGGGTTTATCCCATGGTGCCGGCCGGCGCCTCCCTGAAACAGATGCTCTTGGTTTAGGAGTATTATATGAAGCACACACTGTCCGTACTGGTAGAGAACGAGTTCGGGGTCTTGTCGCGCGTGGCTTCCCTCTTCAGCGCCCGCGGGTTCAACATCGAAAGCCTCTGCGTCGCGGAGACCCTCGACCCCTCCCTTTCCCTCATGACCATCGTCACCCGGGGAGACGAGATGATCATGGAGCAGATTACCAAGCAACTCAACAAGCTCATCAACGTCATCAAGGTGACGGACCTGTCCGCGAGGAAGTTCGTGGACCGGGAGCTGGTGCTGATAAAGATGAAGGCCACCAAGACGAACCGCGCGGAAATCCTCCGGATCTCGGACATCTTTCGCGGCAAGGTGGTCGACGTCAGCCACAAGACCCTCACCATTGAGGTTACGGGAGACGAGGGCAAGATCGCGGCCATGATCGAACTCCTGAAACCCCTTGGGATAAAAGAAGTCGCCCGGACGGGAAAAATCGCCATGCTCCGTGGGGCACAGTAAATTAGGTAGAAGGTAAAAGGTAGAAGGTAAAAGGTGGAAGGTAAAAGGTGGAAGGTAAAAGGTGGAAACAGAACACTTTAAGGGGTGACAGCCCCGAGCTTCAACCTTTAACCTAAAAAGCTAAACAAAGGCTGAAGTAACACACTTCTACCTTTTACCTTCAAGACCGCGCCTGTCTGCGTGCGGTTTGCCCGCACAGGCAGGAAGCGGTCGCCCTTCAGCTTAACACAATAACGAAAGGAGGAAGATATGAACATCTATTACGACAAGGACGCCAATTTGGACATCCTGAAAGGAAAGAAGATTGCCATCATCGGTTACGGAAGCCAGGGACACGCCCACGCCAACAACCTGAAGGATTCCGGGTTCGACGTGGTGGTCGGTCTCCACGCGGGCAGCAAGTCCCGGCCCAAGGCGGAGGCGGCGGGCCTCACCGTCCTGGACAACGCCGCGGCGGCCGAGCAGGCCGACATCATCATGATCCTGGCGCCCGATGAAAAGCAGAAGGCCATCTACGACGCCGACATCGCCAAGGGGCTTAAATCAGGCAATTATCTCGCCTTCGGCCACGGCTTCAATATCCATTTTGGCCAGATCGTCCCGCCCGAAGACGTCAACGTCTTCATGGTGGCGCCCAAGAGTCCCGGCCATCTCATGCGCCACGAATACACGAAGGGTAACGGCGTTCCCTCCCTCATCGCCGTCCACCAGGATCCCTCAGGGAACACGAAGGA